>CAZMPS010000022.1:0-14559 GCA_964568305.1 uncultured Burkholderiaceae bacterium | reverse complement strand
GGAATCGCCCTCTTACGTCCGGCAGTCGTCAACAAAAAGAATAGCAAAGGAAAATCTGTACCAGCCATGGGATCTTCTGGTGGCAATCAACTAACTGGAACAAAATCAGGATCCGAATCAGAGACAGGGAAAGAAGAAGAAAACTTCTCCCTTACAGCACCTCTCATGATGGATGTTGCACAAGATCTAGAATCATTATTTGATGCAGATTTACTAAATGTTGAATTAGGCACTATTCGCAAAGGGCTTTATTTCGATCTCGGCGTACCATTTCCAGGCATACATTTACGCTATAACAGTAACATTCCCAGCCAAACCTATTCGCTGTTAGTTCATGAAATACCAGTTACCCAAGGACGGATGCGTCCAGGTTACGTGTTGGCGCGAGAAACACCAAGCAATTTAGATGCACTAGGTATTCCATATGAATTGGATAAGCCTTTCTTGCCTAATATTCCAACTGTGTGGGTAAAAGGCGAATATTGTGAAAAAATGCGTTCTTACGGCGTACCATTTTTGGAACCATTACAAAGCCTGATTCATCACATAGCGGCGGTACTCAAACGCTATGCAAGCGAATTTATTGGCGTACAAGAAACACGTTTCTTGATTTCTAAAATGGAAGAAAAGTTTCCTGACCTAATTAAGGAACTACAACGATTGATGCCGCCACAGAAAATCGGTGAGATTCTCCAACGCTTAATTTCAGAGGGAGTATCCATACGTAATTTGCGCGCGATTTCCGAAGCAATGATTGAATGGGGACAAAAAGAAAAAGACACTGTCATGCTGACAGAACACATACGTACGGCATTGAAACGCCAAATTTCTTATAAATGCGCGTCAGGACAAAACGTCTTGCCGGCTTATTTATTTACACCTGATGTTGAAGATGCGATACGTAATGCTGTACGACAAACATCCGTCGGCAGTTATCTAGTGCTAGATCCAGCAATGTCACGCACTATTTTGGAAAATATCAGAAATGCGGTTGGGGACTTATCACAAGTTAGCCAAATGCCAGTCTTATTGACGAGCATGGACATACGACGTTACATACGAAAAATGATAGAACAAGATTTTTTCGAATTACCGGTCGTATCTTATCAAGAACTCTCTCCAGAAATTACCGTTCAGCCATTAGGTCGCATTGAACTTATGTAACTTACCCAGAAAAAACAATAAAAAAACACCAGTAAATTTACTGGTGTTTTTTAGTAACTCTTACTGAATTTGTGCGGAACTAGCTGACCACTACCATTCCTACAAAAGAGGAAACTTATTTTGGTTTAAATTGCTTGTCGCTAATACGGAACTTATCTCGGCGATCCCCCATAAGGAAACGCAATTCACGTATGCTCAAATCACTAACTTCGTGCATACGAATCAATAAAGATGCGCCAACAGGCAACCTGTGGTGACGAATTTTACTGATGACCGGTGGAGCCACCTCTAATGCGCGTGAGAGTGCTGCATCGTTTTTCAAATGTAATTTTTCGATTAAAGTATCCAACAATCTATTTGGATTGTAAGGATTTTGAGCCACACCAATTTCTGTACTTGATTCATTGTCTGCTTTAGTAGTCATAGTTTTGTAGTTCCAAAAAGGAAGTTTTGTTGAAGATGTGAAAGCGTTTTAATATTTATTTCAAAAATGCATCTGAAAAAGCATAAATAACAGTAAATATTAGTTCTTGACAAGGTTAATTAAAAGACATTCTCGATTATACAATATGGAAATGCTTAATTCCCAAAAGCAACCCCAAAAATTACGATTAGTTTCACAATATCAATGAAATATGTACAAATTAGTGTATATTTTACAAGAACAATGTGGTAAAAAAGATACTCAATCGGTTTTGTAATCTTCCTTGCTCTCTTATTATCGTTTATATGCAATTCGCACAGCATGACCTAAATCGATGACGGACATGGCATAAAAATAACTGCGATTGTATTGCGTGATGGAAAAAAAGTTGCTCGTACCTAGCCAATATTCATTAGGATTCGAGCCATTTTGCAAATCCACTAAACCCAATAACATTTCTGTGGGCAAATCACTTTGTACCTGTGAATTCCTAAGCTGTATACCATTACCCTGCAATTCATTGATAGTAAATACAGCTTTTGCCCCTTGCTTCGTCAGTAATCTCAATTCATTTTCGGGCGTTAGATTCGTCACAATTGCGGAAAAAACAATATTCTCACCACGTTTCCAACCATGCTGAACCAAGAAATTTGCCACACTGCCAATCGCATCAACTGGTGAATTTTGTAAATCAATCTTGCCATCACCATCAAAATCAACTGCAAAGCGACGTATGCTATCCGGCATAAATTGTGGCCAACCTATCGCACCGGCGTAGGAGCCTTTGAGTGAAAAAGGATCCATGCCAACATCGCGAATAAACAATAAAGTACTTTCTAATTCTTTCTTAAAAAACGTCATTCTGGCCAATCTTGTTGGCGTATCGGGATAATCAAATGCCAATGTAGTAATGGCATCTAGTACGCGGAAATTGCCTGTATTACGACCATAGACTGTTTCTACGCCAATAATGCCGACAATGATTTCTGCTGGTACGCCGTATTGTGCTTCAGCACGTGCCAGTGCATCCGCATGGGTATTCCAAAAATCGACCCCCGCATTAATGCGTATAGGTTCAACGAAACGGGCACGATAAGCTTGCCAGTTTTTCAAATTTCCTGGTGCTGCAGGCTTAATCAGCTGCACACTGGCATCGACATATCGAACTTTGCTCATGATTGATGCCAATTCCCCCTTGTCATAGCCGTGTTTGGCAACCATGAAATCAATAAAGTCAGCAACTTCTTTCCATTGTGCAAAATTAATGAATTCGCCGTGCTCTTCTTTTAGTTTCTGGCTTACCACAACCTTCTTTGTTTGGTGCTTTGTTTTTGCCCTTAATTTAACTTTAACTTTTACTTTGGTTTTCGTTTTTACCTTTGTTGTTGCTTGGACCTTTGTTGTATTTGTTTTTTGAAGTTTTTTACTGCTTACTGTTTTTGCATCTATAACATAATCAGTTTCATGTTTATGGTCATGTTCATGGTCATGACTATGCGCATTACGTGACAAAGACAGACAAAGAAAAATTAAACACATCAAACACGCCCAAACTGGGCTGCGCATTGAAGTGCCACAGTACATTCGATATCGGAAACGATGGCAGTGAAAGTGAAGATAAGAAGGTGGTAAAGATTGCGTTGAATTTAACATTGTTGCAATAAATATTTAAGGAGGCGAATGTTTGTGTTGTTGCTATCGTTAGTATCGTTAGTATCGTTAGTATCGTTTTTATTAAAATCACGACCGTATTTCATCACTTCATACAGATGTAAAAAATCCATGACAGCACCTTTCTTTTTGATGATCTTCGGATTGTCAGCGGACAAGATTCTACTCAAGCGACGGGCATAAGCTTGCGGTCCTTCGTTGATTTTCTTTGGATAACCAAGCAAAGCCATGCGTTGGCATAACAATCCGTACAACACATCGATTGAATCCACTCTTCTGTATCGCCGCACTAACATAAAAATAATTGGCAGGAAAATCAGCAAAATCGATATCAACATCATCCACTTCATCAACTGACGCGAGTTAACTTCCACTCGTTCCAACGCGTTCAATGTAGTGAATTTCTTCAATGCATCCAATTTACTAAAAGGACTAAATATATTGCCCCAGTCATTTTGCCATCCTGACAATGATTTCACATTCAGCATCCATTGATTCCAGGCATTGATGACGGTATCCCAATACATGTTAATTTGTATGCGCACCTTTGCCAGCCAGCCATTTTCGGTCATGTCATAGATAGCTTGTAACATGCTTTGCAATCGATGCACTTTCATCCTTGTTTCAATGCGTTCTGGAGAAATAATGGCGACAGGATCGACACGCATCCAGCCACGTTTTTCCAACCAAATTTCTGTCCAAGCATGGGCATTGGATTGGCGAACCGTCAAATAGCCATCGACTGGATTCAACTCACCACCTTGATATCCTGTCACCACACGTGCTGGTATGTGAAGCGCACGCATCAACAGAACAAACGCACCCGCATAATGCTCGCAAAATCCGGTACGGGTTGAAAAAAGAAAGTCATCCACGGCATTCTCTCCCAACAATGGTGGCTCTAGCGTATAGCGAAATTTGTTTTCACGAAAAAAGCCGATTACCGCGTTCAGTAACATCAATTGGTCGTTATCAGCGTGATTCAATGACAGATATTGCTGGCGTAATTTTTCAGCCAATTGCAATGTACGTGGATTCAAACTGGTCGGAATCACCAACCAATCTTTCATATCAGCTGGTAAAGCATTCGCCTGCAAACTGTATTCAAGATACGATGCCGCCTCGTAACGAACCCGTTGACTAATCGACCCACCTAATACAATTTGCCGATCTGGCATGATTTTGGCAATTTGACCATTTACCTCAGGTGCGGTTTTGGGTGTTTCCAAAGCGAATAATAAATTGCGACGATTAGCTTCCAAGGTAATTTGATGCCTAATCGGTGTGCCACGCATCGTCAATGACTCGCTTTGTTGTGCGTTTGAATTCGACATCTGTGTCCAGGTACGGCCATCATAACTCCCGAAAACCACGCCACGCCAATATAGGCTAGCTATGGGGGGCATGGAATCGATAAACTTCACACGAAAAGCAACATCATCAGATAGGGCTAAATTTGAAATCGTGCCCGGTGCCATGCTGCTAGGCAAACCTGCCTGCGCGGCATGCGCCTCTTGTAATGAATTCCATACAGAATTTTGCTGTATGCGAGGAAAAAATAGAAAAAAAAGGGATGCCAGTGGTATCGCCAATAAGCCAATACGCGCACTCACATATAAGCGCCGTTTTAAAGAAGGAATGATGCCGGTATATTGCAATGACAATTGCACTGTGAATAACAAAATGATGACCAACAACATCATCAATACGATGACTAGGCGTTGAGAATAAAGAAAATTGGCCAGAATCAAAAAGAAACTCGAATAAATCACGACGAATAAATCGAACTTGGTTTGCATTTCGATCAATTTAAATGCCAGCAAGATCGCCAACACCGCCACGCCCGCTTCACGATTTGAGAATGTTTGATAAGTCCCATATAAGGCCATCATGGACAACATCAGCATAGGCAACAGTACCCAACGCGATGGTAAGCGCTTGCCGCGCAGCGTCATCCAAGTACGCCACAGTAATAACAAGAAACAAAGCAGTGAAATCCATAAGGGAAAATGCATAGCATGCGGCGCTAGCAATAATAGACAGGCGAGTAGCAATAATCCTATGCTGGCTTTTTCCCGTATCCCGTTTTTCACTGGCTTACTGAATAAGGAAAATGACGCTGAGAATGAAAAGAAAAAAGACAACCCAGCGCGCAAACCTGATAGGAGGCGTAGCAACATCGTTTTAAGGATTGTTAAAACAAGTTTCATTATTTCTTTTTATTTAACGCTCATACAATGCCAACGCTCGCAAACAAGCCAATTTGTGCGACAAACCAATTGCGGGTGCCAACACGTCATTCCCTAAAGAAAAACCATAAAGCAAACCCTGCGCTTCGGCCATAATGACCCAGCTGGTCATGCGCGACAATTTCATTTCGCGCGTCATTTCATTGGGTAATTTGGCGAAATCGAGATACACCACGCCACTTTCACCCTCGTCAAAATGCTTGCTCAGCAGCATCGCTCCCAAGTCCAAGGGAACTTTTGCCATTTGGCGCCAAGCAAGATGCTTGATCGGATCACCTTGTTGATAAGGGCGGATGCCAGCAAAATCGCCCTCTTCAACACGTGCGTAAGCTGCTTCTTCGCCCTCCTCTTTTCCTTCAGGCAACTCGTTGATCGGTAAAGGAGGTGGATTTTTTTCGGGGCAAGGATAAACAAGAAGGCGCGCATCGGGCCGCCAATAACTCAAGGTACGAACCAAACCGAGTGGAAAACGGCTACGCAAACGTACTTTTGGCGCAGCCAGCCAACCACGTTCTACGGTGCTGATAGGCAATAAAGCCGTGGAACTTGATTGCGCCACCACATCGATCAATTTTGGATGGCGGTCTGCAACCTCAAAATTCAATTCAATCGCATAACGATCGTATCGACTGCGATTGGCGACATGACAGGCAAAATATGCTTGCTCGCCAGCAAAGACGGGATAAAGACGCGCTTGATCAATCGATACGTATAAATGCGCCAAATTGCGAAAACTCAACCCCAAATCGACAATTGCGCAAGAAGCGATAAAGAAAGTTAAGGCAAAACCCAGGTTGATGTTGTAATTCACCGCGCTAATGAACAACACCAGCAACACGACGCAAAAGGTCAAGCCAAGCCGGGTCGGCATGATAAAAATACGCCGTTGGTTTAAAAAAACTTCACCAGATTCAAGCCCACGCGAGCGCCAGGGTCGACGCATGAAAAAGCGTGATGTCTTAGGCATTGGCGTTGGCGCTGACATTGACATCAACCGATTGCATCAATTGCGCTACGACATCGTGGTTTGTTAACGCTGCAGCACCCAGGCTGGATTTGGACAAGCGCAAACGATGCGTCACAACCGGCGCCCACACTGCTTGCACATCTTCGGGAATGACGTAATCACGCCCTTCGAAAATCGCCCAAGCACGCGCCGCTTGCAATAAAGCAATCGCAGCACGCGGACTCAAACCTTCCGCCAGCAAATCATGTTGACGCGAAGCCTGCGCCAAAGCCTGGATATAATGAATCAAAGCCGGTGAAGCATGC
Source organism: uncultured Burkholderiaceae bacterium (assembly GCA_964568305.1). Taxonomy (GTDB): domain Bacteria; phylum Pseudomonadota; class Gammaproteobacteria; order Burkholderiales; family Burkholderiaceae_D; genus JAGKXB01. Next base: position 7,779 of record CAZMPS010000022.1, on the reverse strand, counting down.
ACTCGTCTAACCGCTTGCTGCATGTCAATTAATTCGTCGGCATTCATCATCATTCCGATAGATTTCAACATACTGCGTCTGTCTTCCCCCATCAACAAATCGTATTCTGCACTGGCATCTGGATAACCGAGCGATAAACACATCAAAAAACGATCTAACTGCGATTCTGGCAATTGAAAAGTGCCAATTTGATGCGTGGGATTTTGGGTAGCAATCACAAAAAATGGCGATGGCAAATCACGCGTGACGCCATCGATGCTGATTTGGCGCTCTTCCATCGCTTCCAGCAAACCAGATTGTGTTTTGGGCGTGGCGCGGTTAATTTCATCCGCCAGTAATAATTGGGTAAATATCGGCCCTGGATGAAAAGAAAAACCATTCTTTTCTCTATCAAAAATAGAAATCCCCATCACATCCGCCGGTAGCAAATCACTGGTGAATTGCACGCGCTGAAATTGCAACCCCAGTGAAATCGCCAGCGCATGGGCCAAGGTGGTTTTGCCCACACCGGGAATATCTTCAATCAACAAATGCCCACCCGCTAACAAACAAGTAAGCGATAGACGGATTTGCACATCTTTCCCAACGATGATTTGCCCAACTTGCCTGGCAACAGCATGAATTTTTGTCAGCATAAAATTATTTTTAATCAGAAAAATAGGCGGCAAGCGATTCTTGCAAACCGCGTTCAATCGCCTCTTCGACCTGATGCGCCAGCGTTTCATTGCGCAAGGTATCGAACATAAACAAGCGATATACCTTAGCTAAAGTCAACTGTGCAGGATTAGCAAGCAAAACCCAATGATCATTGCCCCCCTCTTCAACAACACGCTTAGCCCATCGTAAATGTTTACCTTTTTGAGGTTCAATTTTGATACATTCCACCCATGTCATAGTACGCATTTTTTGTAACAAGCTATCCATTTCATCAAAACCCAGTTGCGTTCTGACACGCAGACTGGCGATATCAACCATACCATTCAAGGTTGTTTTTTTTGCTTGATACAACACTTGCAGCAAGGCCATGGCATCCACAAACGTGGTGCCCGGCGTGCTGACATGCCACCAACGCTCATATTTGACGGTGGGTAAAGCTGCCACAAATACCGCACCCGCCAAAATGATGAACCAGGATAAATAAATCCACATCAAAAAAATCGGCACCGCAGCCAAAGCACCATAAATCATGGTGTAGCTTGAGAAGTGCAAAATGAAAGTAGCAAATAAGCGCTTGGCAACCTCAAAGACGATCGCAGCCAATATGCCGCCCAAAACAGCATCACGCGTGTTGATCGTGCGATTGGGAACTGACAAATACAGCAAAGTAAAGGCAATCGCCGTCAAACCAACTGAAATAACGGCATACAACAAGACGCTAAACCAAGGCAAACGTCCCAATATGCCGTGAGTGATATTCAAAAAATAAGACGTCGTCGTAATCGACGCGCCAACTAATAACGGTCCCAATGTAATAATGGCCCAATAAATCAATAACCTTTGCATCAGTGGGCGCGTCGTTTTGACACGCCATATTTGATTGAACACACGATCCACCGTACTGATCATCATGACAGCCGTCACCATCAATGCCACGATCCCAATTGCCGACAAACCTGTTGCCTTACTGGAAAACAAATTCAGATAACCGAAAATCGTATTGGCAATATTTTCAGGAATGAGGTTTTTAACAAAATAACCTTCTAAGGAAGTACGAAAGGCATTAAACCAAGGAAATACCGTCAATAAAGCCAGTGCGATGGTAATCATCGGCACCAAAGCCAGGCTGGTTGTAAAAGTCAAGCTGCCCGCCACTTGCGATAAGCGCTCTTCACGTAGACGCCGCTGGGCAAAGTTCAGCAAATGGCAAAATTCAAGCCAAGATTTGGCACTGAATTTTTTGCCTATTTTTTTGCTGAATTTGCTGGTTAATTTGCCGCTTAAGGTCGATAAATTGAATGAAGACATATGATTACTCTATAAACAGCGCGCTCGAAAAAACGGATACTACAAGGATTTCTTGATTAAAAGGAAAATGGCTTTGATACACTGCGCAAACTTCAAACAAACCACCCTATCAGGGATAATACAGAAATGACTTCAATCCATCCTTTATCCATTCTTGTTCTATTTTATTCACGCCACGGTGCCACGCGCCAATTAGCCGAATACATTGCGCAAGGAATCAATAGCGTGCCAGGCTGCGAAGCCCGTTTACGCACCATACCAGCCGTCTCGACTGTAATCGAGGCAAGCGAACCGGACATTCCTGCGCAAGGCTCGCCTTATGTTGAATTGCAAGATCTGGAACAATGCGCCGGCTTGGCGTTAGGCTCCCCCACACGATTTGGCAATATGGCCGCTGCTATGAAATATTTTTTGGATGGCACCGCATCACACTGGTTATCGGGCACGCTAGTGGGCAAACCTGCTTGCGTATTTACCTCCACAGGCAGCTTGCACGGAGGACAAGAATCAACCTTGTTATCCATGATGCTGCCACTGCTACATCACGGCATGATTTTTCTGGGTTTGCCCTACACACATCCTGAGTTAATGACCACCAACTCCGGCGGCAGCCCTTACGGCGCGACGCATTGGTCAGGTTTGGAGGGGAATAAGCCGATTACTGACGATGAAAAACGGCTCGCCATCGCTATGGGGAAACGGCTGGCGGAAACGGCAAAGAAGTTGCAAGACGCATAATAAACAATGAAAACAAACAACCATCTTTATTATTTTGGCGCCATCAGCAGCTTATTAGCGCTGATTCTTTTATGTCTAGCCTGGGAATGGGTACTGGCACCATTACGACCAGGCGGATCGTGGATGATATTGAAAATTCTGCCTTTGCTGCCACCACTACGCAGCATTATTAAACGCGACGTGTATACCTTGCAGTGGACTTCCATGTTGATTTTGCTGTACTTCACCGAAGGCATCGTGCGTGGCAGCAGCGATCAGAACCACGTTTCTGTCATGCTGGCATGGGGAGAAGCTGCGCTGGCGTGTGTGTATTTCTTCTGTGCGATTTTGTATGTGAAGCCTTATAAACAAGCTGCAAAACAAGCTAAAAAAATCGCCAAAATTGCGCAAACCAAGCCATGAACACTTTTCTTACACAATGCCAGGAGGCGATCGGCGCTCAGTATGTCATCAGCGATGACAAGGAAATGCAATCCTTTTTGACTGATCAGCGGCAGCGCTTGACTGGCAAAGCATTGGCTATCGTTCAACCGGCTAACACGGCAGAAGTCGCTGCCATCGTGCGTTTGTGCAATCAATTTAAAGTCCCCATCGTCGCGCAAGGCGGCAATACGGGTTTGGTGTTAGGCAGCATCCCAGACGATAGCGGCACTGCCATCATCCTATCGCTCAAACGTCTAAACCAAATTCGCGCAATCGATAGCGCCAACAATACGATGACAGTGGAAGCCGGCTGCATTCTCAACAACATACAAGATGCAGCCAGCGAGGCTGGACGTTTATTCCCTTTATCTCTAGCAGCAGAAGGCAGTTGCACGATTGGCGGTAATTTATCAACCAATGCCGGTGGCACAGCTGTATTACGTTATGGCAATACGCGAGAACTTTGCCTGGGTTTGGAAGTCGTCACCCCGCAAGGTGAAATCTGGAGCAGCTTACGTGGATTACGTAAAGACAATAGCGGTTATGACTTGCGTGATTTATTCATCGGCGCCGAAGGGACGCTCGGAATTATTACGGCTGCTGTGCTCAAGCTGTTCCCTCAACCCAAAGCACAATTGACCGCATTGGCGGCTATGCAAACGCCACAAGATGCATTAACGCTGCTTTCTATCGCGCAAACGCATGCTGGTGCGGCATTGACTGGGTTTGAACTGATGTCCGATGTTTGCTTGCAACTAGTGCTACAACATTATCCGCAGCAAAAAAAGCCTTTTTCCGATGACCATGCGCAATACGCACGATACGCACAATACGTATTGCTGGAATTATCCGATGCAGAATCCGAACAGCATGCGATTACGATGTTGGAAAATATTCTGCACAGCGCGATGGCACAAGACATTATTCAAAATGCCGTTGTGGCACGCTCGATTGCTGAATCGAACGCATTGTGGACGTTGCGAGAATCAATTCCTCTCGCGCAAGCCAAAGAAGGCGGCAATATCAAGCACGATATTTCGCTGCCGATTTCACGCATTCCTGAATTCATTACCACCACCGATGCTTTGCTAAAACAATATGCTCCAGACTGCCGCATGGTGACGTTTGGCCATCTTGGCGATGGCAATTTGCATTACAACGTTGCACCGCCAAAAGGTATATCTCCAACAAACTTCTTCGCTCAAGAAACTACTATTAACCGCATCGTGTACGACAGCGTGCACCAATTTGGTGGCTCCATTTCAGCCGAACATGGCATCGGTGCTTTAAAGCGCGACACCATCCGTCAATATCAATCCGCTGTTGAAATTCAGTTGATGCAAGTCATCAAACATGCAATTGACCCTTTGAATTTAATGAATCCGGGTAAAGTGATTTAAGGCGGTAACTTAGCAATCAATATTGCCGCCTTCATTTTTATCCTCTCATTTTTAAAGGCGTGATATGCGATTTCGGTTGCCCTTGTTTACTCCCTTATTGGCTGCTTTGCTTGCACTTTCCACACCAGCATTTGCGATTTACAAATGCATCAATAATGGCGATGTCATGTATAGCGACACACCCTGCCCTGGCGGCAGCCAACTAGCTATCGATACCACGGCTGTCAGCTCGTTTCCCAAAGAAAAAGATGCTAAAGAACAATTAAAACAACAAAAAGCAGAAAGCAAGCAGCTAGAAAAAGAACGCCATAAACAAACTGCCAAAGAAGAAAATCAGCAACGACAAACCAATCGCGCCAAAGCAGCCAAGCAGAAAAAATGCGCTTCCTTAGCACTCACCAAAAAATGGGCGGAGGAGGATGCACTCACAACTAATTCAAGCAGTATGCAAGCAGCAGCCAAAGCGAAAAAAAAGGCGCATCGTGCGGAAGAAAAATACATGTTGAATTGTGCATAAAAAATTATTTATTCGCCCCACCAATAAGAATAATTATCATTCACATGATATGATGAGAGACTTATGTCATTTCATCGTTACTGAATTATTTCCACTGGAAAATATGTGATGTTTAATTATTCCCTCAATGCACTAACACCCCACCACCATCTAGGATTGTTAAAAAAGGGGGAATGTGCCGTCGTGGTAGGACTCGCCACCACTGAAAACACGGAACAACAAGCCATCAGTACACGCTTACTAGAACTAGGATTCTCTACGGGAGAGCGCATTCGCGTGTTGGCCGAATCATTTCCAGGTCGCGACCCAATGGTAGTCAGAATTGGTAATACGACCTTAGCCTTACGACGCAAAGAAGCCGCAATGATTCATGTCACTCATGAGCATGCGTATGCTGGAGACGCTAGTCAAGCTGCATAAATTTCCTTTTTTCTATTCATACCATGAGCAATACCAAGCCGCTTCGTCTTGCCTTAGTCGGCAATCCTAATTGCGGTAAAACCGCACTTTTCAATCGTCTCACCGGCGCACGACAAAAAGTCGCGAATTACGCTGGCGTTACCGTAGAACGCAAAGAGGGTTACTTCAGTTCGCATTCCGGCGCGCAACGGTATCAAGTATTAGACCTTCCCGGCATTTACAGCTTGAATGCCATGACGCCAGATGAGGCCGTCAGCCGTGACGTCCTGTTTGGTCTGCGTGCTGATACCACACCACCAGATGTCATTGTATTAGTGGCCGACGCCAGTAATTTACGTTTAAATCTGCGTTTGGTACTAGAAGTCTTACGCTTGCAACGTCCCACCATCCTGGCATTAAACATGATGGATGTGGCGCAAAAACGTGGTTTGATTATTGATGTTGAAAAATTGCAAGCTGAACTCGGCATTCCTGTGGTAACAACGATTGCCATCAAAGCCAATGGAGATGCTGCCTTAGTTGCAGAACTTGACTACATGGCACACGCGTTACAAACAAAACCTCAGCAAAAAATACAACAACCCAATCTCAGCGACACCAACAAGAGCGCTCAAGATGCTACGCAATTTAATTATCACAACACAACGACGCTGGAATCCACACAAAGTGAAGTACGTCGCATCCTAAGCATTATTACCAAACAAGAAGGGACAGCCCATCAAACAAGCGACCGTATCGATGCTTTTGTACTGCATCCGATACTGGGTTATCTGATTCTGGCCATGATACTGTTTTTGATTTTTCAGGCGGTATTTAGCTGGTCTACCGGACCGATGGATTTCATTAAACTCACATTGGATAAGTTAGGAACTGCTGTCCAAGCTATGTTGCCTGATGGAATTTTACGCAGCTTGATTGTGAACGGCATCTTGGCTGGCGCAGGTAGCGTGCTGGTGTTTTTGCCACAAATTCTGATTTTATTTTTCTTCATTTTGTCGCTCGAAGAAAGTGGTTACTTACCACGCGCCGCGTTCCTGCTAGATCGCTTGATGGGAAGCGTAGGTTTATCTGGACGCGCTTTCATTCCTTTGCTATCAAGTTTTGCTTGCGCCATCCCCGGTATCATGGCAACTCGTACCATTCAAAATCCACGTGATCGCTTGGCCACCATCATGATCGCACCGCTCATGACCTGCTCTGCACGCTTACCAGTTTACGCCTTGATCATCGCCGCCTTCATCCCGCAACGAGCGGTTGGCATTTTCAATTTACAAGGATTGGTGTTGTTTGGCCTCTATCTAGCCGGCATAGTTTCAGCCATGGCGGTTGCCTACATTTTCAAACGCACGCTGGGAAAAAATCGCTATCAACCTTTGATGCTGGAGTTACCTAATTATCATCTACCAAATTTACGTAATCTCGCTATCGGTTTATGGGAACGCGTCACCATTTTCATTCGTCGAGTCGGCACGATCATCCTAACGCTCATGATATTACTGTGGTTTTTATCCACGTTTCCTTCACCACCAGCCAACGCAGTCGGTCCAGCGATTCAATACAGTCTGGCTGGACAAATAGGCCAACACTTGCAGTTCATCTTTGCGCCCATCGGCTTTAACTGGCAAATCGTCATTGCCCTCATTCCCGGCTTAGCTGCCCGTGAAGTCGCCGTCGGCGCGCTAGGTACGGTATACGCCTTATCAGCAAGCGGTGATCAATTGACAGCCAGCCTAATCCCCATGATTTCCGCCACCTGGAGCTTACCAACAGCGTTCTCATTACTCGCCTGGTACGTCTTTGCACCACAATGCGTTTCCACCCTCATCGTTGTCAGACGCGAAACCAACTCATGGTTGCCACCACTAGCAATGGCGATTTATATGTTTTTCTTGGCTTATCTGGCATCGTTTTTAACATATCACGTCAGTCGTCTTTTATTAGGAGGAGCATGATGCTGCAAGAAATACTCGTCGCCCTGATCGTCGCTTACGCCGCCTCTGCCACCATACAACGTTATGTCAGAAAAAGCAGCAATAGCGCTTGCAGCGGCTGTTCGGGCTGCGAGGCCCTCGCATCAAAAACATGTACTACGAGCAAAACGACGAATACGTTCAATACAAAAAGTACGGAAAATACGGCCACAACCAAAATTATCTGCACACCGCAAGCACTGCGACAAACGATACGACGTCAGAAATTTCAATAAAAATTAAAGAAAACGAAAAAAATCGCCAAAAACATCAAAATATTTTTGACTCAACCAACCAACCAACCTACAATACGGCCCTCTTTTCCCTGATAGCTCAGTCGGTAGAG
>CAZMPS010000021.1:0-15003 GCA_964568305.1 uncultured Burkholderiaceae bacterium | reverse complement strand
CCACTTCACCCGCTATAACTAGCAATTATTTAAATACGGATTCACTACACAAAGCGCGATGGAAAAATAAACTGGGTGCCAAAACTCTGCCGCGTATCGGTTTAACCTGGAGCGGCAGTGCAACACATATTAATGATCATCACCGCTCTATTCCATTGATGGATTTCATAAAAATCATGGATACACAAAGGAAAGAACAAGAACAAAATTCAAAACCAAACCAGGCTCAGTTTTATTGCCTGCAAAAAGAAATACGCCCCAGCGATCAAGCATTACTTACAAAACTTCATACGCAAAACAACATCGTGTTTGTAGGAAATGATTTAAAAGACTTTTCTGATACTGCTGCATTGATCGATTTAATGGATCTGGTCATCACCGTCGATACCTCCATCGCTCACTTGGCTGGGGCCATGGGTAAACCCGTCTGGATATTGCTACCATTCAATGCTGACTGGCGCTGGTTAACCAAGCGCAACGATAGTCCCTGGTATCCTTCCGCACGTTTGTTCAGGCAGCCCGCAATGGGGGATTGGGACAGCGTGATAAATGATATTAAACAAGCATTAAGCAACAAAGAATTTGCATGAATTCATCAGCACAAAACCCATTAGAGAACTTAGATGCTTCTACCAACAATGCCGATGCTTTTTTCCATCGCGGTAATGCCTGCCTACCTCTGAATCACTTTGAAGAAGCACTGGAAAACTACGAACAAGCATTAGCCATTCAACCAAATCATGCCCAAGCGCTATCTAATCGCGGCAATATTTTCATCATTCAGGAACGCTTTGAGCAAGCTTTGGACAGCTTTGACCGAGCCTTAGCCATTCAACCAAACTACGCCGATGCACTTGCTAATCGTGGTACTGCACTCATGCATTTGCAACGTTTCGATGAGGCTTTAGCCAGTTTTAACCAAGCAGTGACGCTACATATTAACCATGCTGGCGTATTTTTCAACCAAGGCACTGTTCTCCTGAGACTACAACGTTTTGAAGAAGCACTGACCAGCTTCGACCGCGCCTTGGCATTGCGACCTGATGATGCGATGAGCGTGCTCAATCGCGGTGCAGCATTGCATGGCCTACAACATTTTGATATGGCACTGGCCTGCTTTGATCAGGCAGTGGCAATGCAACCCCAAAATGTCGAAATACGCCTCAATCGTGGTGGTGCACTGCAACGCTTGAATCGTTTTGAAGAAGCATTGGCAGATTATGCATATGCCCTGACACTGCAACCAGATTATGCAGAAGCGCATTGGAATGAAAGCATTTGCAGACTTACCATGGGTGACTTCGCTTTGGGTTGGCAAAAATATGAATGGCGTTGGAAACGCAAGCAGTCCATGCCATCCACACTATTCACTCAATCGATCACATTACGTCATTTTCCCCAACCACTTTGGCTGGGGAAAGAATCGCTGCGCAACAAAACCATTCTGCTGCATGCCGAACAAGGTTTGGGCGATACCATCCAATTTTGCCGTTATGCACAACTGATCGCTACTTTGGGTGCAACAGTCATTATGGAAGTACAACCGTCATTAAAAAATCTATTACGCCATCTGCCCGGCGTAACAGACATCGTGGCGCAAGGTGAAGAATTACCAGATTTTGATCTACATTGCCCATTGCTGAGCTTGCCATTGGCATGCAATACCACTTTACATTCCATCCCAGTTGGGAACGACAATATTCACGCCCCCCCATCATCCGATACCCGATCATCTTTGATTGTGCGCATCATTTCATGCATAAAGCGCTGTCTGCCTAAAACTACTTCGACTTTACCGGCCATGACTGGCAGTTATTTGCGTGCCGATCCGTTACACAAAGCGTTATGGCAAAACAAACTGGGTGCCAAAACCTTGCCACGTATCGGCTTAACCTGGAGTGGCAGTACCACCCACGTCAATGACCGTCATCGTTCTATTCCATTGGTGGATTTTTTGGGCATCATCGATGTGCAAAACAAAGGGCAACAACACGCACAGTTTTATTGCCTGCAACAAGAGTTACGACCCAACGATCAAACGGTATTTGCGCAACGACTTGAACAACAAAACAAGATTACTTTTCTCGGCAATGATTTACAGGATTTTGCCGACACTGCCGCACTAATTAGCTTGATGGATTTAGTCATCACCGTCGACACCTCAGTCGCGCATCTGGCTGGTGCCATGGGGAAACCCGTCTGGATATTGCTACCGTTTAATGCTGATTGGCGTTGGCTGACCGATAGAAACGATAGTCCTTGGTATCCTTCCGCACGTTTGTTCAGGCAACCAGCGATTGGTGATTGGAGCAGCGTGATCGCTACCGTTAAACGAGAATTATCAAAACATGCATGATCAACTAAACGATACCAATGCTAATGCCGACGCCCTGTCCAAGCAAGGCACGGCTTTATTAAATGCACAACGTTTTGCAGAAGCACTGGAAAGCTACGATCAAGCATTAAGGTTACAACCCACACATAGGCCAACCATTTTTAACCGTGGTGCGGCTTTAGCAAATTTGCAGCGTTTTGATGAGGCACTGGCCAGCTTGGAATATGCGTTGACGATACAACCTGACCATGCGCAAACGCTGTCTAATCTTGGTAGTGTATTAGTCCATTTCAATCGTTTTCATGAAGCATTAAATCGCTATGATCAAGCTCTGGCGGCGCAACCTGACTATGTTGATGCCCATTCCAATCGTGGTGCGATTTTGATCAAATTGAATCGATTTGAAGAAGCGATCGCCAGTTTCACCAAGGCACTAAAAATCAATCCTGACTATGCTGAAGCGCATTGGAATGAAGGTATTTGCAGGTTAAGCATGGGTGATTTTGCGCTGGGTTGGCAAAAACATGAATGGCGTTGGAAGGCAAAAGCGTTTATGCCTACACAACGCAATTTTGCGCAACCTTTATGGTTGGGAAAAGAATCGCTGCGCAACAAAACCATTCTGCTACATGCAGAACAAGGGTTAGGCGACACAATTCAATTCTGCCGCTACGCGCAACAAGTCGCTGCATTGGGCGCTACAGTAATCCTAGAAGTACAGCCAACTCTAAAAACACTATTACGCAATCTAGCAGGCGTTTCACACATCATCGCCAGGGGTGAAACCCTGCCACCATTTGATATGCATTGCCCATTGCTCAGCCTACCTTTGGCGTTTGGTACGGATTTGGATTCGATTCCTTTTACTTTTGCTTTTACTAAGGAACACGCAAAAAAAGATTCCTTAATCAGCAATATTCTGCGGCGCTGCAAACGCTTGCTGGACTCTCCCCAAACTGAACAAGCTACCCACTACATCAAGCCAGATGCATTGCACAAAGCAAAATGGAAAAACAAACTAGGCCACACAACATTGCCGCGCATTGGCATGGTGTGGAGTGGTAATTCCATCTATAAAGACGACAGAAATCGCTCCATCCCGCTGTCTATTTTCTTAAACATCATTCAGAAAACCTCAACCCAAGCAACAATATCCATACCAATACCGATATCAGCACAATTTCACTGCCTGCAAAAAGAATTCCGCCCCAACGATCAATCTTTACTCACCCAACTTCATCAACAAAACGAGATTGATATGACTTTTGTAGGCGATGAGTTGAAAGATTTCTCTGACACTGCGGCCTTGGTCGATTTGATGGATTTAGTCATCACCGTCGACACCTCAGTCGCGCATCTGGCTGGTGCCATGGGGAAACCCGTCTGGATATTGCTACCGTTTAGTGCTGATTGGCGTTGGTTAACTGATAGAAACGACAGTCCCTGGTATCCCTCAGCACGCTTATTCAGACAAACCGCCACGGATGATTGGGGTAGCGTGATGACTACTGTTCGGCGGGAGCTGTCGATATTCATCAATGCAACCACCCACGTCGCCGGAAATACCAAAACGGTGCAATCGCGCTGATCAACATCAGTACTAATGCCAAGGGATAACCCCAATCCCACTGCAATTCCGGCAGTATTTTAAAGTTCATGCCGTAGATGCTGGCAATCAAGGTAGGCGGTAAAAACGCTACGCTGGCGACAGAAAAAATTTTGATAATCTTGTTCTGGTTAATATTAATAAAACCAACTGTGGCATCCATCAAAAAGTTGATCTTATCAAATAAGAAAGACGTGTGACCATCCAGCGATTCAATATCCCGCAAAATCTGCCGCGCCTCCTCAAATTGATCCTTATTCAACAAACGACCGCGCATTAAAAAACTGACCGCACGGCGCGTATCCATCATATTGCGGCGAATACGACCATTCAAATCCTCTTCTTGCGCAATCGCATTCAGCGCTGCCGCCGCATCCTGATCGGTAAATTCTTTTTGCAGCACCCAACTGCTGACCTCTTCCAGATTCTGATAAATCCCTTCCAAGGCATCGGCGGAATACTCAGCATCGGTAGCATACAAATCCAACAACACATCTTTGTAATCACCAATCGAACCTGGCCGCGAACGCGCCCGCATACGCACCAAGCGGAACACGGGCAAATCATCGGTATGAACGGAAAACAGCATGTTTTTGGCCAAAATGAACGCCACCGTGACGATGCGCGAAGGGCCATCATCCTCTTCAATCAAAAAATCGGTACGCAAATGCAAGTCGCCATTTTCCGCTTCGTAATAACGCGCCGACGCTTCAATGTCTTTGACCTCGTCTTCATCCGGCAGGGTCACACCATAAATATTCTTGACCCAGAGATATTCATCCTCACTCGGATCTGTCAAATCCACCCACACTGGTTCAACCTTTTCCAAGTCAGCACGACTGGCGATCGGCACTTGATTCAAGCGACCATTTTGCAAAACAAAGACATTAATCATGCGTCGTTCTTTATAAAATTTTTATTAATTTATTAATTACAAAGCAATCAAGGTAATTCCGCTGACCGCATACGCCACAAAATCAAATTGGTGCGGCGAGCTAAATACGCTGAATTCTGACGCTTTTCAAAAAAACGTGGGTTCGGCAACATCACCGCCAATTTGGCTGCCTGAGCTGGGCTCAAGTTACTCGCCGCAACACCATAATAACGACGCGCAGCGGCCTCCGCACCAAATACCCCCCGCCCAAACTCAACCACATTCAAATAAATCTCAAAAATACGCTCTTTATCCATCCAAAATTCGAGCATATACGCAATGACCAATTCCTGTCCCTTACGCAAATAATTACGCTCGCCGGATAAAAATAAATTTTTGGCTAATTGCTGCGTAATGGTAGAACCACCAGCCACCACTTTGCCTTTTTTAGCATTCTTCTCGTAAGCTTTTAACAAAGCATCCCAATCCACACCTTCATGCTCAGAAAAATGACTATCTTCCGACGCAATAATGGCGCGTTTTAAATGTTTGGAAATCCGGTTGTAAGGCACCCAACGATGTTGCAAAGTGGCTTCTGAATCTTTTTCCTGCAACAAAGATAACTGCTGACGCATAAAACTGGTGGAAGTGGGATTATGATTCCGCCACCAAGCAATCTGTAAGAAAAAATACAATTGCAACAACAAAACAGCGGCCAGAAGCAATATACATATCCGAATCAATAACTTACGCAAAACCGCTCCCGCCCAAAATTAACAATATTAAGCATGCAACTGGGCATGCAATTTGGCATAAATAGCACGCGTATCAGGTCGCACGCCACGCCAAATAAAAAATGCTTCTGCTGCCTGTTCCACCAACATTCCCAAACCATCACGCACCATAGCGCCATGCTGGGCCGCAAACTGTAGAAATGGACTGGGTTGTTTGCCATACATCATGTCCAACACAAACACTGGTGAAACCTTTGGATGAAATAAATCTGCTGTAACAGGTGGCATTTGCGCTGCCAAACTCGCTGCAGTGGCATTGATAATCACGTCAAATGGCCCCTGCAAAGCATCAAAATCACTGGCATGGATCACGCCATACTGCGAAAAAAACTGCGCTAACTCGACGGCCTTTTTCAAAGTACGATTCGCCAGCACGATTTCAGCGGGACGCTCCTGCATCAAGGGCAAAATCACCCCACGCGCCGCGCCGCCCGCACCCAGCAACAATACTCGCTTGCCAGTCAATGACACTTTGGCGTTACGCACAATATCCGTCACTAATCCCACACCATCGGTATTGTCACCAAAAATGCGACCATCCTTGAACGTCAACGTATTCACCGCACCCGCCACGCGCGCACGTTCCGTCACGACATTGGCCAACGCAAACGCTTCCAACTTAAATGGTACCGTGACATTCATGCCTTTGCCGCCTTCAGCAACAAACTGAGCCAGTGCTTGGGAAAACTCCTGCAACGACGCCAACACACGCTGGTACACCATATCCTGTCCAGTCTGCGAAGCAAAATGCGCATGGATTTCGGGGGATTTGCTGTGTGCAATTGGATTGCCAATGACGGCGTATTGATCAGGCATGTTGATTGATGACTTTGCTATGTTTATTAATTAATACGCCTCAGCGCAACTCCGTTTCCAAACCTTGTTCCCGCGTAAAGTTAAACCGCGTGACGATAACCCACAAATCATCTTGATCGGTTGCTCGCATATTCGATGGAAAACGACCAAAAGGCGCGGCACGTCTCACAATATCCAACGCTGCTTGATCCAGTTCTGGAATGCCGGAAGACACTTCAATCCGCGCTCCGCCATCTTTTTGATAAATTGTGCCATCCTGAAATACGGGGATATAAACCATCAATTTCCCATATAACTTTTTGCCATCTTTTTGTGGAAAATTAAACGTTCCCACTTGTTCTATTCGCTTTTGCAACGCCTTGTAATACATCGCATACCCGACTTCCTGCGTATTCACAGTAATAAACGTTTTACGTGGCCGTTTGCTTTGACTTTCTATGGTTTGGGTAATCTCTGCGGCCATTTTCGAAACGGTAGGGCGTTGATTGGTTGGAACAGGTAAGGGAACTGGGGGTGTGACTGGCGTTGGATTATCAGGCGTAGCAGGCTTTTTCAGCTGATTTTTTTCCTCCATTTTAGGCAGCTTAATCGCGCTATCGTTCTTGATTTGCGCCAACAATTGCTGTTGCTTTTGCTCCAATTCAGAAATCCGACGCTGCGATGCCTGCATAGGTGGTTCAGACAAAGGTGCACCCGCTTTTTCCGACCCGGTAGGCGCACCACCTTCCAAATTAGCTTGCGCCAGGGCATCGGCTTTCAATGGTTTTTTATCCTGCTTGGCATGAACCAAAATAACTTCTAGCGCGGGATCCGATTGCAGACGCAACGGCTTAGGCTGTACAAAATCCA
This sequence comes from uncultured Burkholderiaceae bacterium, assembly GCA_964568305.1. Classification (GTDB taxonomy): domain Bacteria; phylum Pseudomonadota; class Gammaproteobacteria; order Burkholderiales; family Burkholderiaceae_D; genus JAGKXB01. The sequence continues at coordinate 7,729 of CAZMPS010000021.1, read as the reverse complement.
GCATCAACAATGTGCTATGTACCATCACCGAACAGGCGATGGCAAACATCAATAATGTATTTTTCACAGTATATTTCACGCTTGAATCACAACATCGGTGTGGGTTGTATCAGGGACTACATTCAATACATTACCTGCATCAACTACATCTACTGACATTTCTGGTATTTCTTCTATTTCCGCTATTTCAGAAGCAGCAATGACATGCAATAAACGTGCCTGAATGCTCAAATCGACTTCATCCCAGTCGATCAATTCCAACACTACTGACGTACCACGCGCCATCGGTGGGATACCAGGCAATTTAACGATCAAAGGAATACTCACCAAGCGCAACACATCTTCTTTCAACACAACAGCTTCCGCCTGCTTCATCTCTTCCTGCGCCAACCAGCGCAAACACCAATAACGCTCCATGCTCGACTGAAAATCCGCATACGCCGCATACACTGCATCGAAAGCAGAAATAATGGCAAATAATTGCGCATCTTTCGGTTTAAAAGGTGCCGCCAACGGTGCAGTGACGCCATGTTCAATACAAGCCAGTATCTGCCATTGATTGATCAAATCAGGATAACGGCGCAAAGGCGAAGTGCTCCAGGCATATTGATCCACGCCCAAACCCTGATGCGGTGCCGCATGCGCCAACATGCGCACTTGCATTCTGGCAGCCCAACCACCCCCGGCCACACCACCACCTTGGGCGCGATAAATACCCGGCACGCCATGCTCGTGCAGCAATTTACCCCAAGTACTATTGGCAAAAATCATCAACTCCGCAACGATTTTATCCAACGGTGCACCACGCTTTCTAGGCGTAATCGTCACGACGTCATCGTCGACATAAAAATTGAAATCCATGCGATTGTTTTGCTCTGGCCTCAAACCAAAACTTTCACGCTTAGCCATCCGACCTTTTTCCAGCATCTGAATCCACTGCCACAAAATGGCTATCTCTGCTTTGTAAGGATAATCAGCCGCACCAGCAGCTAGATTCTCTTCTGTAACGAAGGCATCCAAATTGTTATGCCGCAAATTGCTAGCGATATGGACCATTTCCACCTTAGTTTCGGTGTCGACTATCGTCCAATCTTCTTGATTTAACGTGACATACAAAGACAAAGCGGGGCAAGCCTTGCCTTCCGCGAGGGTATAAGCCTCCACCACCGCATCTGGCAGCATGGTAATTTTGTCGCCAGGCATATAAACAGTAGACATACGCTGGCGAGCAATCGTGTCAATCGCATCGCCTGGTTTGATACCCAAAGCAGGAGCAGCAATATGAATACCAACACGCCAATGACCATCAGACAATTGCGTGACAGAAAACGCATCATCAATCTCTGTTGTCGTCACATCATCGATCGAAAATGCCTGCACTTTTGCCGACGGCAAACTTTGTACATTGGGCAAGACAGCTTCCAACGCAGCAGAAAAACCAGTGCCTTTGGGAAAGTATTCAAACAAAAACTTTGATAGATGCAATTCTTTTGGTGTAGCAATACCACCAACCTGCAACATCAAGCGCGATGGATTGATCTGCAAATCCATGCAAGCTGCCTCTAACGCTTTGTATTCAATACTGTTTTTATCGGGTTTAAACAACAAATGCTGCACCAATGGCTTCATCGCGTCGGGCAAATGCTGGGTTTTGAGTTGCTCGACATACTGCTGTTGTATCAATGCCTGTTGTTTCTTTTTTTCGATGCCAGCCTGCGCTGCTTTCAAAGCAGCCTCTGGTGCCGCCTTATAACGCCCTTTGCCTTTTTTGTAAAAATAAATAGGCGCAGCATGCAAACGTAGCAACAAACCTGCCGCCTCATGCGGCAACGGTGTATGGCCAAAATATTCCTGCCCTAAGTCAGCATAAGTAAACTCTTCTTGCCCGGCCACTTCCCATAAAAAATCCAGATCAATTTCCTGCGCCAATGTTTGCGCATCTGTCATCAACTGTAAGGGCGCAGGCGTGGTGAACTGCAACAACACATCCTTGGCTTTGACCTTGGAACGTTTGCCACTGCTCAACTCCACCTGATACGCCTCGCCCGCCTGGGACAAGATTGTGCCAACTTTGAAATCGCCTGATTCTTCAAAAAATACATTCATTATTTTTAATGTTTCTTATTAACGATATAAAGCCCAGCCACCGCTGGCAAAAAAACTTCCGTCACGAGCATCAAACCCTGTTTGCGTTGATATAAACAACGACGCGCATACAATCTAGCAACATCCAACTTGCCAGGATAAAGCGCTGCACGCGCACGCAACATCAGCGGATGTTGCGCTGGTAAACAGGCAAACTGCAAATAACCACGCTGAATCTGTGGATCATTGAATAAAGTCGTTCCTAAAGAACGTTCCCCCAAGGTTTTAAACAAAGGCCAATCCGCGGCAGTCGCACTCAACGGCACGATGGTGTGCGCAAACACCATGGTTTGTCCATCACATTGCAACAACACTTCTCTTTCCCATACTGTAGCTTTAGAGGAAGGCGATAATCCCAACATCACCGCTTCGTCTTTTAAGCATGAAGATAAACGCTGATGCAAGCATTGCAATTTGAATTCCACGCAATGCGCGCGCAATTTTTCCGTCAAGGATGCACTATCAACCAACCAAGGTCGTATCTTGCCAACTGTAGGCAAGCGATGCACATGCGCATGCCAATGTGCAAACGCAAGAAACCGTGGATCAACATTAAGATGCATCAGGCAAGCCAGATATGCCGCAAAACGTCAGCACTTCATCCATATAAACCGGGAAATCCGACAAACCATGATCACTGCCTTGAATGACACGCTGACGCGCTTGTGGATAATGCGCCACCATCTCACGCCAATCCAACACCTCATCACCTGTGGCCGCAATTAAAAAGTAACGCTCTGGATGCGTGATGTGAGAAACCACCAATTCTCGCATTTCCCCAATATATTCACGCTTAAATTCAAACGGTTCATTGGTGTGGTAATCCGTCGTCACACCGACGTATTTTTCCAAATCATGCGCAGGTCTGACGGCTGGATTCAATAAAACAGCACGACAAACCAACTTTTGCGCCAACCAAGTCGCATAAAAACCACCCAGGGAAGAACCAATCAATGTGACTTGATCAGAGCGAATGCGGTTTGCATTCAAATAATCCAGCACCAATTGCACCGATTCTTTTGGTGAAGCAGGTAATTGCGGACAAAAAAATTCCGCACCACGACCCAGCTCCTGCATCCGCTCAGCCAAGAGACGCACTTTGTAAGAATGCGGGGAAGAACGAAAGCCATGCAAATAAATAATCATGATGCAACTTCCTTCATACAACTTATTTTAATTTCAATGCATCAAGAATCTTTTGATGCACATTGCCAAATCCACCATTACTCATCACCAAAATATGGTCGCTTGGCTGCGCCAGTTCTACGATGCGTTCAACCAATACATTCAAGTCATCAAAAACATGCGCTTTGCTGCCTAATGGTGCTAATGTTTCCGTCAAATCCCAACGCAAACCGTCCTTCGTTGTCGGGGCCGTACTAGCAGCTTGATAAGCAAACACCACATCGGCATCAGACAAACTGCCGGGCAAAGCCTGTTTCATCACACCCAATTTCATGGTATTCGAGCGCGGCTCCAGAAGCGCCACAATGCGCGCTTCCCCGACTTTCTTACGCAAACCAGCAAGGGTGGTAGCAATCGCTGTCGGATGATGTGCAAAATCGTCGTACACCGTCACTCCCGCCACATCACCACGTACTTCCATACGGCGCTTCACATTTTCAAACCTGGACAAAGCCGATATCGCCTGCGCAGCGGGCACACCAACATGACGCGCAGCGGCAATCGCGGCTAATGCATTCAAACGATTATGGCGTCCAGTTAATTCCCATTGCACCGTGCCTTGGATTTGCTGATTCAACAAAACGTCAAAACTGCCATCTTCATGTTCAGTCAAAGTCCAATTTGCGGATTCACCTTCTCCAAAACCTTCTTGCTCACTCCAACAACCACGTCCCATCACGCGTTGCAAAGCGAGTTCGCTAGCATTGAAAATCAAACGACCGATACCCGGCACGGTACGTACCAGGTGATGAAATTGCGTCTCAATCGCTGCCAAATCAGGAAAAATATCAGCATGATCATATTCCAGATTATTCAAGATGGCAGTTTTGGCGCGATAGTGCACAAACTTGCTCCGCTTATCGAAAAATGCGGTGTCATATTCATCCGCTTCAATCACAAAAAAGGGAGACGAAGCTGATAACCGCGCAGAAATACCAAAGTTCATCGGTACGCCACCAATCAAAAAGCCTGGCGCATAACCGCTGTCTTCCAAAATCCATGCCAACATGGAGGACGTGGTAGTTTTGCCGTGTGTGCCCGCTACTGCCAACACCCATTTATCCTGCAAAATATGCTCACCCATCCATTGGGGGCCAGAAATATAAGGCAAATTGCGATTGAGAATTTCTTCCATCAAAGAATTACCGCGGGCAACGACGTTGCCAATCACAAAAAGATCTGGTTGGTACTGTTCCAGTTGCTCTGAACCAAAACCTTGCACTAACTCAATACCCTGCTGCTCCAATTGTGAGCTCATAGGCGGATACACATTGGCATCGCAACCCGTGACTTTGTGCCCAGCCTGCTTAGCCAACACAGCAAGACCGCCCATAAAAGTGCCGCAAATACCCAGTATATGAATATGCATAGTGTTTTTAATGTTTTTAGTGTTTTCTAACGTCAATAAACGCAATTAAATATAATTAAAACAAGATGATACAATTTTAGCCACCGTCAATTCAGCAGCGTAATGTCATGAATGTTATAAAAAAGACTACCTTAAAATTCCGTATCATCGGTATTTTTATTGCCATTTTATTTAGCTGTTTAGGCATTTATTCTGGCGCGCGTTATTCAGAATCAAATGCAACAGCTGAGCCTTCCATTATCCGTTTGTTTTCCTTATCTATGCAAGACAAGGACGGGCAATTGCAAGCACTTTCTCAATGGAAAAATAAAACGCTAGTGATGAATTTCTGGGCCACGTGGTGCGCACCTTGCGTAGAAGAAATGCCCGAATTATCCGCATTGCAAAAATCCATTGCATCAAACAACGTGCAAATTATCGGCATTGGCATTGATTCTGCTGATAACATTGCCACATTTACAAAGAAATATCAGAAAAAAATGAACTATCCCATCTACGTAGGCGGCATGGATGGCGCTGAACTTTTGCGCAGTTTAGGCAATCAAACAGGCGGATTGCCTTTTACAGTATTGCTTGGAGCGGATGGAAAAATAAAAAAAACTTATCTGGGACGTTTGAATATCAAAACACTAACATCGGATTTAAACAAATTAAAGAATAATTAATGTGAAGCAAAACCGAATTCTGCTCAACTTTGCACTACGCATAACTTCATTCATTTACAAAAATCCCAGCTTTTTCTTGCCAATTTGATCAATTTAACGGCAAAATGCAGCCATCTTCTTTAATCGTCTTTAAATTACGTACATTTTAATGACAAAAAACATACTTCTACTCAATGGTCCCAACCTAAATTTGCTCGGTTCTCGCGAACCCGAGGTATACGGCCATGACACTTTGGCGGATATTGAAAGTGCGGCAGCCATCCAAGCAACGCTGGCTGGGGCAAACTTAACCAGCTTTCAAAGCAATCATGAAGGCGCTTTGATTGATCGTATTCATGCCGCCAAAACAGAGGGCGTGGATGTGATTATTATCAATCCCGGTGCACTCACTCATACCAGCATCGGTTTGCGCGATGCATTGAGTGGCGTGGCGATTCCTTTTATCGAGGTTCATATTTCCAATATTTATCGACGTGAAACATTTCGACACCACTCCACCTTGCGTGATATTGCAATTGGTGTCATTTGCGGACTAGGCGTGGACGGCTATCGTTTAGCCATCGACTTTGCGTTAAAAATGCATTAATCTGTCGCATCTTCATGCAACTAGCCTACAAGTAGCTTGCTTCATTCACAAATTCATAAAATATTCATCGAATTTATCAAATCCAAAACCAACATTGATCCTCTATTACGTTCTTAAAGGTCGTTAAATATCGTTAAAAGATGATCAATCTGACTCAATCTCACAATTGAAAGACTACACATGGATCTACGAAAACTGAAAACATTGATAGACCTGGTCGCTGAATCAGATATCGCAGAACTGGAAGTCACCGAGGGCGAAAGCAAAGTTCGCATCGTTAAACCCTCCACACTGCCACAAGGCCAATTAGTCATGCAACCACAGGTTGCGCCACAATACGCAGCAACACCAGCACCAACAGCCATCGCTGCGGCACCAACTCCTAATAACCAGGCAACAACACCAGCAGAACCTAAAGGTCATATTATTAAGTCACCTATGGTCGGCACTTTCTACCGTTCATCCTCACCAGGTGCGGCACCATTTGTCGATGTCGGCAGTGTGGTAAAAGCAGGCGATACTTTGTGCCTGATCGAAGCAATGAAGTTATTGAACGAAATCGATTCTGATGCGGCAGGAACTATCCAACAAATCCTGGTTGAAAATGGTCAGCCGATTGAATTCGGCCAACCATTATTTGTTATCGCATAAGGCACTAACAATCTATCAACAACGCAACATCAATAATCCATTTATCAATATCAATCACATAGCTCACTTAGCTATTTCTTGCCATGTTTGAAAAAATTCTGATTGCTAATCGTGGTGAAATCGCACTGCGCATCCAGCGCGCCTGCCGCGAAATGGGTATTAAAACGGTTGTTGTGCATTCTGAAGCCGATCGCGAAGCAAAATATGTCAAGCTTGCCGATGAATCAGTTTGCATCGGCCCAGCGCCATCGTCGCTCAGCTACCTCAGTATGCCCGCCATTATCAGCGCAGCGGAAGTCACAGATGCCGAAGCGATTCACCCTGGATATGGATTTCTGTCAGAAAATGCTGACTTTGCCGATCGCGTAGAACAATCCGGCTTTGTCTTCATCGGTCCACGCGCCGAGTCGATACGCTTAATGGGCGACAAAGTTTCCGCAAAACACGCCATGATCAAAGCTGGCGTTCCCTGCGTACCTGGCTCTGACGGCGCCCTACCAGATGACCCAAAAGTCATTATCCAGACTGCACGTAAGGTTGGCTATCCCGTCATTATTAAAGCCGCCGGTGGCGGTGGCGGACGCGGCATGCGCGTGGTACACACAGAAGCGGCATTATTGAACGCCGTGGCCATGACTAAAACCGAAGCTGGCACAGCGTTTGGCAACCCTGAAGTGTATATGGAGAAATATCTGGAAAATCCACGCCACGTGGAAATCCAGGTGTTAGCAGATGAATTCAAAAATGCAATCTGGTTAGGCGAACGCGATTGCTCCATGCAACGACGCCATCAGAAGGTGATTGAAGAAGCGCCAGCACCAGGCATCCCACGCAAAATCATTGAGAAAATCGGTGACCGCTGCGCCGAAGCCTGCCGCAAAATTGGCTATCGTGGCGCCGGCACATTTGAATTTTTATATGAAAACGGCGAGTTCTATTTCATCGAAATGAATACTCGTGTTCAAGTTGAACACCCCGTTACCGAAATGATTACTGGCGTTGATATTGTACAAGAGCAAATTCGCATTGCAGCAGGTGAAAAACTCCGCTTCCGCCAACGTGAAATCGAATTCAGAGGCCATGCGATTGAATGTCGTATCAATGCCGAAGATCCTTTTAAATTTACAC
>CAZMPS010000020.1:3008-15046 GCA_964568305.1 uncultured Burkholderiaceae bacterium | reverse complement strand
GTTCACCAGTACATCAATCGGACCGACTTCCTGTTCAAGTTTTCGTACCATGGATGCGCAGGAATCAAATTCGGACACATCACCTTCCGCCACTTTGAAATCGTATCCCTCGGCACGCGTCTTATCCAGCCAGTCCGGAATTTGCGGAAAGGCGGGCAAACAGTTTGCCGCGACAGTCATTCCATTATCGGCCAAAGCCCGACAAATCGCCGTACCCAGTCCGCCCATGCCTCCAGTTACCAATGCAACTCGTTTCGTCATTTTCCTGCTCTTCCCTTTGCAAAATATATTGGATGATGCTCAGTACATGTGCTGACCACCGTTGATCGAAATGTTGGCGCCAGTCACGAATGCGGCCTCTTCAGAAGCCAGGTAGGCCACCAGTCCGGCCACCTCCTCTGGCTTGCCCAAGCGACTGACAGGTATCTGGGGCAGAATCTTGCTGTCCAGTACCTCCTTCGGAATGGCTGTGACCATCTTTGTCCCGATATAACCGGGTGAAATGGTATTGACGGTTACCCCTTTCTTAGCCACTTCCAGGGCCAATGCCTTTGTGAAGCCATGCATGCCGGCCTTCGCAGCTGCATAATTTGTCTGCCCGAATGCCCCCTTTTGTGCATTGACAGAGGAAATATTGATGATGCGACCCCATTTTTTGTTTTTCATTCCAGGCAAAGCTAGGCGCGTGGTGTGAAAAGCTGCGCTTAAATTAATGGCCAGAATGGCATCCCATTTTTCAATTGGAAAATCTTCAATAAGATCAACGTGTTGAATACCCGCGTTGTTGACCAAAATATCGATTGCGCCATGTTGTTCTGCAGCGAATTCCATCATGGCAGTGATTTGGGTTGATTGCGTCATATCAGCACAGTGATGAGAAACTTGCACTCCATATTGCTGGAAGATGCGGTTTTTTAAGTGCGTGATTTCATCTGCATCAGCAAAGCCATTCAAAATAATATTGGCGCCTTGTGCTGCCAGTGCATGCGCAATTCCTAAGCCAATACCTGATGTGGAGCCTGTAACAAGAGCAGTTTTGTTTTTTAGCATGATGTTTTTGGATTATTTTTTAAATATGAATAACGTGAATAAATGTATGTAAAAGTTGATATATGGAGTACCCGGTAGAATACTAAAAATACGCGTTTCATTTCCTTACCGTTTTTTATGATTTCTAACATGACACATCTCGCTAACGCTGCTGTTCAAATCAAATTTGTGCAATGCATCTCAACCGCTGGTTTGCACACAATGGCTTATAAGGAATGGGGTGATCCGCACAATACCAATATCTTGGTGTGCGTGCATGGTTTGACACGGGTAGCGGATGATTTTGATTCTTTGGCGGCTGCATTGAGTACGTCTTATCGTGTGATTTGTCCTGATGTCGTCGGGCGTGGTCGATCCAGCCATTTGCGCGATCCGCAGTTGTATAACATTCCGCAATATGTCAGCGATATGGTGACCTTGTTGGCGCAAATATTAGCCAATGACACGACATCATCAACAACAGTTAGTTGGTTGGGTACGTCGATGGGTGGTTTGATCGGTATGATTTTGGCCTCGTTGCCAGGCAATCCGATACATAAGTTGATTTTGAATGATATTGGCCCCACATTAAACGTTGCTGCTTTGATACGTATTGGCGAATATGTAGGACAGCCCATGCGGTTTGCGACGTTGGATGAAGGCATCCATTTTATTCGTGCCATTTCGAACTCGTTTGGCCCACATAGTGACGAAGAGTGGCACAAGCTTGGGCGTGATGTATTGCGTCAGGATGTCGATGGATCCTGGATTCGCCACTATGACCTTGGTTTGGCTGTGCCGTTTCAACAAGCAAGTAGGGAGCTGGAAAGCATCAAAAAGCAAGAGGCGATTTTGTGGGCAGCTTACGATGCGATTCAATGTCCGACTTTACTGGTACGTGGTGCGGAGTCGGATTTGTTGACGCCGGATACAGCGCAAGTTATGACGCAGCGCGGGCCTAAGGCGACCTTGGTAGAAATCCCCGGAGTCGGCCATGCACCGACTTTTATACATTCCGAACAAGTCGCGATTGTGCAGAATTTTTTGAATGCTGAAAAAATTGATTGAAAGTGAATCAAATTGATTGACGGTTTAGATGCCAAGGACGCGGCGCGCATCACGGAGGCGCAAGATTTCGCTGCATCGTTTTATCTGGGCAAAAAAGTGGCAACGGGGCAATCAGCACTCGAGTTTTCGCACACCTTGACGCTGATATTGGCATCGTTGAAGACGGATGTAGAAACACGTCTTGCTGGTTTGTTATGTGAAATTCCATTTATATCGTTGAATGCGACCAATGCTATTAATGTGACGAATGCAACGATGGATGCTCAAGCACTAGAAACGATTGAATTGCGCTTCGGCAAAGACGTGAGCGGTTTGATTGTTGGAATTGCACAGTTAATGCGCTTGCGTACTTTTGTTGTAAAACATCAAGAAGTCAAACGTAGCAAGAATGCGGCGCAACAAGCGCAGATGCAGTTGGAAACTCTACGCAAAATGCTGTTGGCGATGGCATCCGATATGCGGGTGGTGTTGATTTGGCTGGCGTCGTGTGTGGCGACTTTGCGTTATTTTTCGCAAAATAAAGCACAAAACGAAATGGCTGGAATCGCCGTGACGTATGCCAGAGAAACGCTGGATTTGTATGCGCCCTTAGCAAATCGGCTGGGAATTTGGCAGTTGAAATGGGAATTGGAGGATTTGTCGTTTCGTTTGATCGAGCCTGCAACCTATAAACAAATTGCGCAATTGCTGGAAGAAAAGCGCGTCGAACGTTTGGACTGGATTGCTCGTGTGATGGCGAGTTTGAAGTCTGAACTGGCGACAGCAGAAATCAAGGCGGAAGTGTCGGGGCGACCCAAACATATTTTCAGTATCTGGAACAAGATGCGCGGCAAGTCGTTGGATTTTTCTGATTTGTACGACATTTTGGCGTTTCGAATCATCGTTGCGGATGTCAAAACCTGCTACGCCGCGCTCAGCGTGGTGCACCATATTTGGGAACCGATTGAGCGGGAGTTTGATGATTACATCGCGCGTCCCAAGGAAAATGGCTATCAATCGTTACACACGGTGGTGTGGGCGCAGGATGAATTTGCCAATCGGCGTGCCTTGGAAGTGCAAATCCGCACTGAGGATATGCATCGGTTTGCTGAATATGGCGTGGCGGCGCATTGGCGTTATAAAGAAGCGGGTGGGTCGAATTTTTCTGAGCAAAAATACGATGAAAAAATCGCCTGGTTGCGGCAATTGTTAGCTTGGAAAAGTGATATTGCTGATACCGTTATTGGTACGGAAGATCAGACTAAAAACGATCATCCGCAATGGAGCGAAAAGCTACAATCCGGCATGCTGGATGACAGGATTTTTGTATTGACACCACAAGCCCGCGTGATTGAATTGCCTGCTGGTGCGACAGCAATTGATTTTGCGTATCACTTGCATACCGACGTCGGTCATCGCTGCCGCGGTGCGCGGATTGATGGCGTCATGGTTCCGCTCAACACACCGCTTAAAAATGGACAAACGCTAGAAATTATCACCGCCAAGGGCAGTTCCGGGATGGTGGGGCCATCACGTGACTGGCTAGCCTTGGGATATACCAAGAGCAATCGTGCGCGTAGCAAAATTCGTGCCTGGTTTAATGCGATTGAGCAGCAAGAAACCTTGGCCTATGGTCGTGCTTTAGTAGAAAAAACCTTGCAACGGGAAGGCAAAACAGCCGTTAACTTAGAAACGTTGGCACAGAAGCTGGGATTTGCTAGAGTCGAGGGTTTATTTCTTTCTGTTGGGAAAGATGAGTTTAGTTTGCGGCAGGTTGAACAAGCTTTGCATGACACATTGTTTAGTAAAGATGACGTGTCTGAAAAGTCGGAAGTCGATGCGTTTCTCTTAAATAGGGGGCGTGCCCCTCATCCTAAACAAGAAGCAAAATCTGGTGTATTGGTAGTCGGTACCGATGGGTTGATGACACAACTGGCGAAATGCTGCCGACCTGTGCCTCCTGACGATATCGTTGGATTCGTGACACGTGGCAAAGGTGTGTCGATTCATCGCAGCAATTGTAAAAATATCGCAGAGATGCGTGCCCATGCCGGGCAGCGGATGATACAAACCGCTTGGGGGCAGGCAGATCTGGGGGCGGTGTATCCGGTGGATATTTTTGTTTTGGCAAATGATCGTCAAGGTTTGTTGCGTGATATTTCTGAAGTTTTTTCACGTGAAAAAATCAATGTTGTTGGTGTGCGTACTAAAGGTAAAAAAGGGCTGGTCAGTATGTTTTTTATTGTTGAAATTGCTGTAACCAATCAATTACAAAAAGTGCTGCATGTATTGCAGGAAGTTTCTGGGGTGCAACAAGTACGGCGCCAATGATGCTTTAATCGACGATTAGGATTGAGTTGGTGTCAATCGAAGTAAAACTACAAATTAATACAAGGAATATTTATGGCTGCATCTGATTACAACAATCTCGTTCAACAACTTTATATCGCTAATTTTGGCCGTCCGGCTGATTTTACGGGTTTGTCTAATTTTTCAGCTGCTTTGAATGCAGCTAATGCACCAAGCACCATCGAAGGTTTGGTTGCTGCTTACCAAACCAATCCAGCTGTTAATGCGTTGGTAAATAGTTTCGGTAATAGTGCAGAATCTTTGGCTTTATATGTTGGTGGTACGTTTAGCTTTGTTAATGCGATTTACAACAATGTATTTGGTCGTCAGGCAGACTTCTCTGGTTTATTGTTTTGGGCCCATGCAATCGATAGTGGGGCTTTGAATAAAGGTGCCGCGGCCCTCAATATCATGGCTGGTGCGCTGACGAATACCAGTGCACAAGGTTTAATCGATGCTGCCGTTGTCCAAAATAAAGTAATTGTTGCAAGTAATTTCACTAATTCCCTCGATACCACAGCAAAAATCCTGGCTTACGATGGGAATGATGCGGTTGCAACAGCACGTACGATGCTGGCACAAGTTAACAACACCACCAACACTTCTGATTTCCAATCAACTGTGGGAAGTACCGTATCTAATTTGGTAGTCAATCATGAGGCGGCTCAGAATGCTGGTTCAACATTTACATTGACTACCGCGATTGATGCATTTACTGGTAAATCTGGCAATGATACCTTTCAGGCCTTAACTGGTACATTGACCCAATTCGATACGTTAGATGGTGGAGCTGGCAATGATGTGCTGAACATTGCTTCAACGGGTGCATTTACTGTGCCTCTCAATGCCACAGTATCGAATATCGAGACAGTCAATATCAATGGTGCGTCTAGCGTTACCGTTGATACAACTGCATCCGGCTCCAATTGGTCTGGTGTGACTGTGCTTAATGCGACAAACACGGCTGCTGCGGCTACCGTTACTGCCGCATCTACTACTGCTATTGCTGTGACGGATAGTGATGTGGCTGCAAGTGCCATTACTGTGAATGGTGGCTCCACAGTAGCGGTTACGGCGACTGGTTCTACAACAGGCACTATTACGCTGGGAGGGAGCAATGCGTCCGCAGGTGCCGTCACGATTTCTTCTACGGCACAAAAGCTGGGATCTTATAATCCAGGAGGCACAATCACTGTGACTGGTGGCACCACAGTATCGGTCACTAGCACCACGGTTGGTGCGGGATTGAGTGCGGATGGTACTGAAACATCAACACAAGGCGCTGTGAACGTAACAGGCAACGCCAGTACGACCTCAGTTACCGTCATTCAAAGTGGCAGGGTTGCCGCCAGCGAAAAACAAGATGCTGCTGATAATACGAACAATACAGTCGCTGCCGTGAAAGGTAATAGCAATGGTGCAGTGACGATTAATGATGCCAACGCAAATAGCACAACTGCTGCGGCGACGATTGCTGCGGTGACTTTGCAGAACTATGCTGATTCCACGATTTCTTCCAATGCATTGGCAACATTGACTTTGTCTAGCACCGGCGTGAACACGGCTGGCATAGCAGGGACATATAACAAAACAGGTACACTTTCTTTGACGGATGGATTGACGACACCGACAGTCACCGCATTAACTTTGAATTTGGGCGGCGGCTATATCGGTGCGATTACCGACTCCAGCGATAAATTTACAACGGTCAATGCTGTCATGACCGCCAATACCAAACTGGATAACTTTACCAATAGCAAGCTTAAAACATTGGCGATTTCCGGTACGGGTGTGTTGACTTTGGTGAATGCTCTCAGTGCTGGCATAACCTTGACATCGGTCACGGTATCAGGCGCAGCTGGTTTTAGTGGCGATTTGTCTGGTACGGGTGTGACGACATTTACGGCAGCCAATACTTCGGCTAACAATACCGTGACCTTGAAGGCGACTACTCAGGCTTATACGGGTGGTTCAGGCAACGACAAAGTGACGATTAAAGCAGATGCAACTAAAACCATCACAGGTGGTGCCGGTACGGATACGTTGGTGTTGGGCACGACTTCTGCGGCGATCGATGGTGCGACTTTCACATTGGCTAATACAGGAACGAATGTCACTGGTTTTGAAGTTCTACAAACAGTAAGAATCACTGGCACGGTGGACATGAGCAAGATTGGCGGCTCTGTGTTTAACAAGATCCAAATTGGTAATGATACTGCGAGTGATAGCACTACTTTTAGCAATATAACGGTAGGAACTGTACTGGAATTATTGAATGCCACCACTGCTGTGACCTACCAAACTTCTGATACCAATGGTGCAGATGACGCTGTCACCGTCACGTTAACGGGTGTGGCACCATCTTATGGTACTGGCACCAAGGGCTATACCACCACGGCCTTGACTTTGCAGGATGCAAATGGAGTAGGTATTGGTAGTGTCAATATTGTGACAGATGCCAGTGTTGGAGGGGGAATACATAACATTACTACCTTGACTGACAGTGCTTTGAGTCATTTGGCGATTACTGGTACCGGTGCGTTGGGAATTGGCGCTGCTACTACCTCAGCCACGACATTCACTGTGTCGGATAATAATACGAGTACCGGAACTTCATCGATTGAGACGTTGAATGCGGTGAGCTTGGCTAATATTTCATATAGCGGTACGCATGCATTTGGGATTTCTACATTAGAAAACAATGCGGTGACTACCTTAATTATCACCAATGCCAATACGGGTTCGACGGGCGTACTCTCGGTTGGTACGACCGATTTTACGAATAACAGTCTGACTTCTTTGACTCTGAATGGTTCGATTAAATTGAATGGTAATTTTGGATCAAGTAGCGACGCGACATTCTCTGGTGCAACTGATAACCAGAATGTGAGTATTACTGCAGATGGCGGTGGCGTGAAAACTATCACTTTGGGAAATGGTGACAACACCATTATCACTGGTTCTGGTGCGGATGTAATTACGCTGGGTAGCGGTGCCAATACTGTGACTGGTGGTACCGGTGGCGACAAGATTACCTTCGCTGCGCATACCGGTGTGGATGTTGTGAAGTACACATCATCTGGGCAAACAACAAGTGGTACGGTGACTTCTGGCTCTACAGCATTAACCGCAGCGAATGGCTATGATATTTACACTGGTTTGCAAGCGGGTGATGAAATTGATCTTCAGCGACTGACAGATAGTGCATATACATCGGGTGCGCTCGGTACGACATTAAATGGTGCAACAGGTGGCACGATTGTCATCGTTAGGGGGACTTATGTTGCTTCTACTGGCATCTTTACCACAAGCAGCACGGGTACCGATTCCATCTTGCAATGGGATAGCAATGGCAGTGTTTCTGGCGGTAATACTGAAACCATCGTTCTTGTTGGATTCGTGAATTCCGCTTCGACCACATCAGTTGATGGGCTGATTACTTTGGCTTAATTAATTATGTTGCGTTGACATGACGAGTTTTTATCGGTTAGCCTTCAGTGGCGGTGCTACTGAGTTTAAAAAATAAATTGATTAATGTGAGGACGATATGAAAACCAAGCTAATAACGATGTTGATGATGGGATTGTTGATGTCAAATACGTATGCTATAGAACGCAAGGACTGTAGGTTGCATGTTGTGGCAAGTCAAAAGAATGCAGCAGGGACAAAACTAGAATATGTGGAAGTAGAAGATAAGCATGTCAAGGGAGACACTACTAAGGGGCAATGTCTTGATAATGACAAAATTAAAAAAGCAGCGTGCGATGGGTTGATGGATCAATGTGCACCAGTTACTGTTACTCCTGGAGGTCCAGCAGGTTTAGTTGGTGGTTGGGTTCAATGGGGCACGAGCAAAGAAGATTGTCCGAAGCTGTGTGAGGGCTTCGTTCGTACGGTAGGTGGGCAAGATGTGTTAGAAGAGGTGAGAAATTTTGATAAATATTCACCTTCTAAACAGCCTAAAAAAAATCAATAATTTAATAGACACTTGGCCCTGAATGATTCATTTCAGGGCCAAGTTGATTATTGATTATTGAAACGCAAATCGATGAACTTATTGAATTTTTGCTTTTTTACGCAAACCTTCTTGGAAGGCCTGTAATTTTTTCTGTTGCAATAACTCAGTGATTTGTTGTTTGACTTCATCCAAAGTTGGAATCTTCGCTGGGCGTGTGTCTTCAAGTTTGATGACGTGGAAACCAAATTGTGTTTTCACTGGAGCTTCAGTGAGGCCGCCTTTTTTCAGTGCAATCATTGCATCAGAGAAAGGTTTGACGAACGTGCCAGGTGATGCCCAGTCCAAATCACCCCCGTTAGCTGCAGAGCCTGGATCTTTGGATTGTTTGGCTAATTCTTCAAACTTTTCACCAGCTTTGAGTTTGCCAATAATGGTTCTGGCTTCTTCTTCAGTTTCTACCAAAATATGACGTGCGCGGTATTCTTGATCGCTAGATTGCGCTTTAAATTTGTCGTATTCAGTTTTGACTTCTGTGTCTTTAATAGGATTTTTCTTTAAAAAATCGTTTACCAAAGCGCGAATGACGAGGCCTTGTCGTGCAATTTCCAGTTGCTCTTTGATTTCTTTTGTATTGCCAAGGCCTTCTTTATCCGCTTCTTGCGTCAATATTTCACGATTGATTAATTCATCTTTAATCATATTGCGCAATTGAGGGGTGTCTTTTTGGCCTTGCATTGCCAGTTGTTTTACCATCAGTTCGGTACGGGAGGAGGGAATAGCTTTGCCATTCACAATCGCAAGGTTTTGCGCAAAAGCAGGTAGCGTAGCCAAGGTCAACAAGGTTACTAGCAAGCGAGTAGGTCTTAAAGTCATTATGTATTTCCTAAATGAAAGTGAAAAATAACAAGGTGTTTAAACAAGATTTGTTTTTAATCTGAAATGTTAGATGTTTCAGATGGCGCCAATGCGACGATGGCAAGAGCGTGAATATCTGTTTGCATTAAATCGCGCACCGCATCATACACCAGCCGATGTCGCGCGACGAGTGATAAGCCCTCAAATTGATGGCAAACCAATCGCAGATGGTAATGTCCACCTCCTGAAGCAGCGCCGGGGTGACCGGCATGTAATGCAGATTCGTCTTCCAAAACACACTCCAAGGGGGAAAGGGTGGTGTGCAAACGGGTTTGGATGTTGTCTATACGGTTCATTATTTTATTGAGCCCAACACCCATTACCGTCATTCCCGCCTAAAACCGCGGGAACGACGTAGGAAAATTAGGCTTTTGTAAATTTTGTAAAGTTGAAGTGGTGGCGAGGGAAGTTATTTATTCAGGGTCTTTCAAGGCTTTGTCTTAATATGTTTGGCCAAAAAAACACTTTGGGCAATGATAAATACCAACATCAATCCCATAAAGCCAAACAACTTAAAGTTGACCCAGGCTGCGGTAGAAAAATTAAATGCCACGTACAAATTCACAATCCCCATCGCGGCAAAGAACAGCACCCAGGCCCAATTAAGTTGTTGCCAGGCTGTTTCTGGCAGACTGACTTGTTGTTCCATCATCTTGCGGATGAGGTTTTTTTTAAACACGGTTTGGCTGATGAACAACGCTGCCGCAAAACACCAGTAGAGAATGCTTGGTTTCCATTTGATGAAGGCTTCATTGTGAAAATAAATCGTAGCGCCACCAAAAAGGCCGACGATGATGAGTGACATCCAGAGCGGAGCATCGACTTTTTTACCTTTGATCAGCAAATACACGATTTGCCCGATGTTAGCGATGATGGTGACGGCTGTTGCCAGCAAGATGGGGGCTTGCGTTGCGGTCACCACACCGCCGGATACAAAGTTGGATAGATACTCATTGGCAAACGCTTGCGCCGCATCTGGGTGGCCTTCGCTCCATTTGAACATGCCAAAAAAGAGAATGACGGGAAAAAGGTCGAATAAAAATTTCATGTTGGTTTGGTACTTTCTTTATTTCGGAGTGAAATGTAAGGACGCGGAGTTGATGCAATAACGCAATCCTGTTGGTGGTGGTCCATCGGGAAAAACATGTCCCAGGTGCGCATCGCAAATCTTACAAATAATTTCAGTGCGCATCATGCCATGACTGCGGTCGGTTTGCATGATGATGGCTTCGGGATCAATTGCGGTGAAATAGCTGGGCCAGCCGCAGCCGGAATCGAATTTGGCATCGGAGGCAAATAGCGCGGTGTCGCAGCATACGCAAGTGTAAATACCGTGTTCATGATGATCCCAATAGCGTCCGCTAAAAGCCGGTTCGGTTGCTGCGTGGCGTGTGACTTCATATTCTATGGGAGTCAGGCTGGCACGCCATTCCTGATCGCTTTTGGTGATTTTGCGTTTGCTCATCGTGTTTCCTTTTTAATGGGAGGACGGTGTTTATGAGGAACAGCTAACTTCTAGGTGACTCGCCCAATCTGGTGGCAGTTTGGCATATTGTTCTGCTTCCGGCTGCTCATCATATGGGTGAGAAAGAATCGCTAACAAAGTGTCGATTTCTGAAAAATCCTTATTTTGCGCTTTCCCTATCGCAATGTGCGCCAGATAGTTACGCAATACGTATTTGGGATTGACGCGATCCATGGCTTGTTTGCGTACGCTATCCACGCTGTTTTCTTGTTGTAAACGTTGCCGATATTGCACCGCCCAGGCGTCGAAAGCGGCTCTGTCCAGCATCAAATCACGTAACGTTGTATCGCCCGCTGCATCAGAAGCGTGTACATCACTTAAACGCCGGAAGAATTGCGTGAAATCAACGTGATTGCTTTGCATCATGGCAAACATGTTGGCAATCACTTGATCATCATCTGGTAATTGTGTGGTCAAGCCCAGTTTGGCGTGCCATAGCGCATCCATTTTGTTTTCGTACTCAATCGGATAAATGGCGAGAGCGGCTTGCGCATCGTCTATGTCGGCTATCAGTGGCAGCAATGCTTGGCCTAGCGCATAACAGTTCCAGTAGCCAATTTGCGCTTGCCTATCGTAAGCGTAGCGTCCTTGTTGATCGCTGTGATTGCAAATGTGATGCGGGTCGAATGCTTCCATGAAACCAAACGGACCGTAATCCAGCGTCAGTCCTAGGATAGACATATTGTCAGTATTTAACACACCATGCATGAAACCTACCGCCTGCCATTGCGCAATCAGGTGCGCCGTGCGGCGTGTGACTTCGCTTAACAAAGCCACATAGGGTTGTGGGGTGTTGCGCAGGGCGGGGTAAAACTGGTTAATTACATAATCGGCCAAGGTTTGTAATGCAGATTGCTCTTTGCGATTGTTATGTGTGCTATGTGCCCAATGCTCAAACGAGCCAAAGCGGATAAAGCTGGGCGCCATGCGGGTGACGACTGCCGCGCTTTCCACTGTTTCACGCATGACGGGCAAGTCAGAGCCCATGATGCATAAAGCACGTGAAGTGGGAATGCCTAGCCCAGCCATGGCTTCCGAGCACAGAAATTCCCGAATCGATGAGCGCAATACCGCTCGGCCATCTCCCATGCGGGAATAGGGCGTGCGGCCCGCGCCTTTCAATTGCAATTCGATGCGTCCTCCATCATTGCTGGCTACATCACCTAGCAACATTGCACGGCCATCACCCAGTTGACCTGCCCAGACACCAAATTG
>CAZMPS010000020.1:0-2998 GCA_964568305.1 uncultured Burkholderiaceae bacterium | reverse complement strand
ACCGGAATAGACCGCTGCCAGTGGTTGCGCTGTAGCAGGAATGTGATTGCCAACAAAGCTGGCGATGAAATCGTCACGAGCAAATGCCGTGTGATTCATGCCTATCATGGCAGCAGCGGATGGACTCTTTGCCACCAAATAAGGCGTAGGCACGGGCGTTGGCATCACGCGGGTGAAGAATTGTGGCGGTAAGGTGGCAAATGAATGATCAAAAATCAGCTCATCTATATGTAGAAAAGGTTTCGTTATTGTTGTGCTTTCTTGGTTGGCCACGCGTTTGATTCCTGTTTTAGAGCCTGTAAATTAATTTCCGTCGTTCCCGCGGGTTTGGGCGGGAATCCGTGTCTTTCGTTGTTTGCTACTAAAAGACACTGGGTCCCCGACTAAAGCATTCGGGGACGACGGTTTTGAGTTTACCCTTCCAGCCGGCTTTAAATTTCTCCGTATTACCGTCTATATTTGTGGAAGCAATGGGTATTCATAGCGAGTCTGGATTTATCTATCCACCCATTTTACAGACATAGGTAAAATTGCTCGCGTTTTGGATTTTTGAATAATCGATAAATAGATAAATAAGTAGATAAATAAGTAGATAAATAAAACAAAAGGGTAATAACAATGATTAAACACATCGTCATGTGGAAATTAAAAGAGCACGCAGAAGGCGCTGACAAAGCCAGCAACGCTTTAAAAATGAAAACCCTGCTCGATGCCTGCGCCAATATCGTGCCAGGCATATTGGCATTTGAAACCGCTTTGGCATCCAGCAGTCAGCAAGCGGGTTTGGAATCCACGTTTGATGTAGTGTTGTATTCGGTATTTGCTGATAAAGCCGCATTGGATGCATATCAGGAGCACCCACAGCACCAGGCATTGAAGCCATTCATCACGGCCGTGCGGGAAGATCGGCAGTGTATGGATTATGTATCCTAAAGATTTTTACCATGCGCACTACACAACAACTATTTGATTTGACCACTAAAACCGCTTTGATAACTGGTGGTTCTCGTGGTTTGGGTTTGCAAATTGCCACCGCATTAGGCGAGCAGGGTGCGCGTATTGTGTTGGTTGCGCGTACGCAAACCGATTTGGATGTGGCACAGCGTGATTTGCAGCAACGCGGGATTGTGGTTAGTACGATTGCAGCGGATTTGCGGCAAGAAAATGCCATTTTTCCTTTGGTGCAAGAAGCCTTGGCACGCTTGGGGCGGATTGATATTTTGGTGAATAACGTCGGGATGGCATACATGGCATCTGCGCAAGAATATCCGATAGACGCTTGGGACAAAGTGTTGGATTTGAATATCCGCAGTGTTTTTCTGCTATCGCAAGCGGTGGGGAAGTTGTCCATGATCCCAAACCGCTATGGTAAGATCGTCAATGTGGCCTCGATTGCTGGTTTGCTGGGCAATGCGCCGGGTACGATGCAAATGCTTGCTTACAATACTTCCAAAGGTGCGTTGGTTAATTTCACCCGTGCTTTAGCTGCTGAGTGGGGCGAGTATGGCATCACGGTTAATGCGCTGGCACCGGGATTGTTTCCTTCAAAATTGACGCAAGGTGTGATTGATCGTTTAGGTGTGGAAAACTTGACGCAACGTGTGCCATTGCAGCGTTTGGGGGATGATGAAGATTTGAAAGGTGCGGCGTTGTTATTTGCGTCTGATGCCAGTAAGCATATTACGGGGCAAATTCTGGCGATTGATGGTGGTGCTTCTGCGGTCTAGTGCACGTATTATCGTTGTTCCCACAGGAGCAACGATGCGATGAGCTGGGTTTTGTTTACCCCCGCAGGATTCAATCAGCAACGGACTTCGCCACCAACGGATCAAACGTTCTGGTTTGATCCGAGTAAGCCAGCAATTCACCTGTATCAATATCGAAATACCACCCATGTAGCATGAGTGTATTTTGTTCGACACGTTCTTGTATCCACGGAAAAGACAACAGATTTTCCAGCGAGACCAGAATAGACTCTTGTTCGCAGGCTCTAGCTTGAACAGCCGGCAGCGCTTGCGGTAATTCACGCAATACTTTTTCTCGTGCACGTTTGGCAAGACTGACCCAAGCACCGATGAATTCGTAATATTTGTCGGTAACGCTTTCATCGCTCATCAACGCTTGAATGCCGCCGCAGCTGGAATGTCCGAGTACGATGATGTGCTCCACTTGCAGGCTTTTCACGGCAAATTCAAGCGCCGCGCGTATCCCTGGCGCCTTTGCTTCATTACGATAAGGAGGAACCAGGTTTGCCACGTTCCGCACGATAAATAAATCACCCGGATCAGCGCCAGTCAGAATGGCGGGATCGACTCGAGAGTCACAGCAGGAAATCACGAGAGCACGCGGTTGCTGGCTTTTACTCAGTTGTGAGAAAAGGCTGCGTTCTTCTCCAAAATATTTGGTTTGGAAGCGCTCAACGCCGGCAATAAGCTGGTTGATATCTTTCAATGGTGCCTCTCCTTGAGTTTGGTTGGAATCAGCTGAGCTAGCTGGGTTGGTAAAGCATTAACCCAGCTTGTGAAGTAATGACGTTATGACGTTAAGCGATTAAGCAAAATTCTTAGCAACAAAATCCCAATCAACTACGTTCCAAAACATTTCCACATATTTAGGACGTGCGTTGCGGTAGTCGATGTAATAAGCGTGTTCCCACACATCGCAAGTCAACAAGGCTTTGTCTGTGCCGGTTAATGGGCAACCTGCATTGGATGTATTGAGCAAATCAACGGAACCATCGGCTTTTTTCACCAACCAAGTCCAGCCAGAACCAAAATTGGTGGCGCAGGATTTGCCAAATTCTTCCTTGAACTTGTCGAACGATCCCCATTTGGCGTTGATGGCATCAGCCAACGCACCGGTAGGTGCGCCACCGCCGTTGGGTTTCATGCAATTCCAGTAGAAGGTGTGGTTCCAAACTTGTGCTGCATTGTTGAAGATACCGCCAGAAGATTTTTTGATGATGTCTTCCCATGAGGCCTTGTCATACTCTGTATCT
>CAZMPS010000019.1:0-15046 GCA_964568305.1 uncultured Burkholderiaceae bacterium | reverse complement strand
ATCTAAAGGCACTCGCCTCAGCGCAGCAAATGTGTGGACAATTGCAAGAAGCTATCAATACTTATGCTCTCATGCTGGCATTAGATGAAAATGATCCAGAAATAATTGAAAGGCATCAACATTGCAAACGTTGTCTTAATTGGCACTTAATTAATAGTTAATCAATATTATAAGGATTGCATAGGGGCAGGCTCGTAACCAGCCCTACGAAAATCGATACGACTGACCTTGTATAACAAATCAACGAATTCATCATGAATGAATCAACGAATCAATCAATGAATTAGTCTGATGAATTGATGATAAACTTGGTGCCGCGTAAAGCGGCATTTTTCATTTTCATCCAGCACTTCCTTCAAAACTCAACAATGCAAAACAATGCAATAAATCATGGCATGGATGCAGACAACACACCTATGCCAAGACCCATATTTATACCGCCTAAGCTACGCTCCATTCCTGCTGCATTGGTTGCTGCCAACAATCAATTGGCTGCAGGAAGAAAGTGGGACGGAATATGCTGGGATCAACACTGGCAAGCTGCGATCCTAGGATCTGTGTTGGAATGCGAACCTGATACCAGTATCTTCGTATCAGTCAGCTGGAAAAATATCCACGGCTGCCTAGCCTTTTCACGTGATGCGGCTGCAAGTCTATTGGCTGCGCAATACGAAGTGATGACATGGGATCAAATTTCACCCGATATTTTATTGGCGCTGTTACAACAAACAGCGGATGATTTGCTAATCGGTTTCCAACCGCATTTTTCAGGCCCCATACGCATTAATAACTGGATGCCGCCCCAAGCCAATCTCAACACACTCCAGGAGAATTTACCCCTCATTCTGGAATTAAGCATGCATAAGTCGTTTTCTGATACTGATGAAAATATCAATACAGATGCTCCGATTTCATGCTACTTCATGATGGATTTAGCCAACGCACACAAACTAGCACAACAAATAGGTAGCTTAGGAAATACAAACAGCAGTGCAAGCTATCCCCCTCTTAAATCAGGATGGGGAAATTTACCCATTTCAACATGGCTAGAGCTTGGCTGGATTGACTTACCATTAAACGAATTAAATAGCCTGCAGCCACAAGATGTTTTGCTACCAGATGGCTGGTGGCCAGGAAAGGAACAAGATGCATTTTGCCTACGTCTTGCCCCTAAACTTGGTGCAATGGCAAAACTAGTCGAACAAAATTTTGCGCATGTAAGTACAGAGGTGAAAAAAATGGAACAAGAAACAATGATCAATACTGATGACGATGCAGACTCCTTGCTGCAATTCAATCCAGATAATTTGGGAGACATACCAGTCCGTATTACTTTTGACATAGGTGAACGACAAATTCTATTGAAAGAATTGTCTAAACTTGCTCCCGGTTACATATTCGACTTAGGTTTAGCACCTGAACACGCAGTCAATTTACGCATGAATGGTGTACGTATCGGTGAAGGTGAGTTAGTTGAAGTCAATGGACAAGTTGGTGTATCCATTACACGTATCATGCCCCCGCACAAATCATAACTACGATCGTTGCAACCACCATCCTCGCTACACATGACCGCTATAGACCCAATCTCACTTGCTATTGTGCTAGCAATCCTAGGATTGCTGCCTTTATTTTTGGTAGTGACCACATCGTTCTTAAAAATATCAACCGTCATGATGTTGGTACGTAACTCGCTAGGGGTACAACAAGTTCCGCCCAATATAGCTCTCTATGGCTTGTCTTTTATTCTCAGCTTATACGTTATGGCACCAGTGATCGAAAAAACGGGCGATGCCTTCCGAAATGAGCCCGGTGCTCTTACTAGCGTGCAAGCAATCATCAGCACATTCAGCAAAGGGGCAGAACCACTACGCGCTTTTTTAATCAAAAACAGTAAAGCAGAACAACGCGCATTTTTCGTCAATACCACGAAAACCATGTGGCCTAAAGAGCAATCAGACAAAGTCAAGGAATCCGATTTTCTCGTCTTGATGCCAGCCTTCGTGGTTGGTGAATTAACAACAGCATTTGAAATTGGCTTTTTACTTTATTTGCCGTTTGTTGTGATTGATTTGATCGTTTCAAACATCCTGCTTGCGCTAGGGATGATGATGGTCTCTCCATCGACTATTTCTTTACCACTAAAATTATTCTTATTTGTCATGGTCGATGGATGGACGCAACTCTTACATGGGTTGGTGCTTTCTTACATATAACGCCAGATCAGGAGCAAGCTGTGTCCACCGCTGAATTGATTAATTATGCCAATAAGGCACTATATTTAAGCTTGGTGTTATCGTTGCCAGTGATTGTCGCGGCAGCAGTGGTCGGTATCTTATTTGCTGTCGTACAAGCACTGACGCAAATCCAAGAACAAACACTTTCGTATGCGGTCAAATTGGTCGCTACCGTCATTACATTAGCGCTCACCATGCGTTGGATAGGTAGTGAAATATACCAGTACACCAAAATCTTGTTCGATGTCATTCCCTTGGTTGGGAAATAAACAATTACAACCATGATGGATTTAAGCTCCGTCCAGCCGATATTGACTGGATTCACGCTAGGTGTGCCTCGAATGCTAGCAGCATTAGCTATGCTACCTTTCCTAACACGTCAAAATATGCCTGCTTTACTACGGGTAGGGGTTGCAAGCGCTTTTACCCTACCAATTTTACCTATGCTGATAGCACAAATCGACGATACGTCAATTAATGCGGCATGGCTGATTCTCTTGGTACTCAAGGAAACAGGCATAGGTATGTTGCTAGGATTTGCTGTCGCCATTCCATTTTGGGCTGCCGAAGCCGCTGGCTTTGTGATTGATAACCAGCGCGGTGCAACCGCTGGTGCGGTCACAAATCCGATGACAGGAAATGAAGTCTCCACACTTGCGACGCTGATCGAACAAGCATACACGGTATTATTTTTGATTATGGGCGGATTAACGCTGATGTTGGGCATGATTTATCAAAGCTATACCGTATGGCCAATCACAGCGGCTTTGCCGCATCTAGACCCTGGATTCGCAAAACATTATCTGGGTTTACTAGATGCATTGATTCGTACGGCAATTGTATTGGCCGCTCCTGCCATGATTTGCATGTTACTAGCTGAGATTGCGCTGGCCATCGTAAGTTTATTTGCCCCGCAAATGCAAGTCTTTTTCCTAGCGATGCCAATTAAAAGCGGTATTGCTCTATTCGTTTTAGTGCTTTATTTCCCTCATTTATTACGCTATCTGGGAGGCGAGGTACTCGACGTACCACACATTCTTTCTGTAACGCAACAATTTATCAAACTGACGCAATAACTGGTGCAATGACAGAAAAAACAGAACAACCTACCCCGAAAAAATTACGTGATGCACGTCAAAAAGGGGATGTACCGCACAGCAAAGAAGTTTCAAAAGCATTACTTTTGCTAGGATTTGTTATTTACTTAACGTTTTCCGGCAAACAAATTGTTTCCAGCATCTCCAACATGGTGCAATGGGCGGGAAATCATGCCTACGCACCCTTCTCTGTAGTACTGGATAGTTTTCTGGATATGGTAATGCGGGAACTGGTTTCTTCTGGGATTCCATTCGTCGTCATTATTATTTTCATCAGTGTTTTGGCAGAAATATTACAAGCTGGGGTGGTATTTGCGCCAGAAAAAATCAAACCCAGTTTCAAAAAATTGGATGTGATAAGCAATTTGAAAAATCTTTTTTCAATGAAAAACCTGCTGGAGGCGTGCAAATCTGTCCTGAAAGTTCTCATCCTGACGTGGATACTATGGCGCATCATACGGGACAACATCGGCCCCCTGATTCTCTTACCAGAATCCGGCATTCATACTCTAGGAACAGCTTTTGCCACATTACTAAATAACATGCTGATTAGCAGTGCCATCATATTTCTGATCGTCGCATTGATTGATATTTTGTTACAGCGACATCTTTTCTTCAAACAACAAAGAATGTCAAAAGATGAGGTTAAAAAAGAACACAAAGAAAATGATGGCGATCCACACATCAAACAACATCGCAAGGAGATGCATAAAGAATTGTTAATGGAAGAACGCAAGCAAGCAGTACGCAAATCTTCCGCCATCGTGGTCAACCCGGTCCACTTTGCTATCGCACTACGCTACGAAGCCGAAGAAACAGCGTTACCTGTTGTAATGGCAAAAGGAGAAGGTGCTTATGCACGTGCGATCGTAGAAGAAGCAACTGACGCAGGCGTTCCAATTATTCAGAATATCCCGCTAGCACATGCATTGATGGCAGACGCAACATTAGACGATTATGTACCGAGTCATTTACTGCATGCCGTAGTAGAAGTACTACAGGCGGTGCGCGATATGCGTCCAGATTGGCATGATTAATATTGCTAATTTTTATGCTGATGTAGGCAACAAAGCAGCCAAAGAATATTCAATAGCACGAATCTGCGCTTCGAGATCAGTTTCAATGATACTAATATCACTTGACAACACACAGGTGCCAGGATTGATCCTAGAGTCTGATTCAACGGTCAACACGCGCAAATTCGGAGAAGAGCTAATCAACACATCGACAGAAGATTTTAAAGCTTCATACTGACTGGGGTGAACAGATACCGTAGCCTGAGTTTGATTACGCAAAGTACTCAATGCTTTTGCTAAGACAATTTTGACGCGTTCAATATCGCTAAAATCAGCAAATATTTTACGTACAGCATTCATGACGACATCAACCAAATCAGCTTCTATAGTCGAGAAATAAGCATCACGCCGCAAAATAGTTTCCAACACAATTTTTGATTGCTCAGTCCGTGCGTGCTCTAAACCTGTCGTATAACCACGCAATTCTTCAGCCAACGCATGCTCTTGCGCTTTGATGCGCATATTTTCAACTTCCAACTCTGCCTGTTTAAGCAAATCTTGGCTGGTACGCCAATTATCAGCATCTTCACGCCGTATGATTTTTCCGTTTTTCATCCTGGACCCACAGCGACAGTTAAAAATTGTTTCGACCAAGTTGGTTCAATTTCACGCAACACACGCAACGCAATCTTCCGCATATTCGCTATGTCAATATGCATCATAAAAGAACGCATAACATCAACTTGTATTTGATCCATATTTTCTTGATATGGCAATTTCAAACGTACACGTGGCCATAATGCCGTACTATAAGAATCACACAAGTCACGTAACACACAACTCCCAGCGCCTAACAAAACGTCCACAATTCTTTCTGGGCCAGCATACTCCACGCGATAGTCAGCTTTTGTGATCAATGGTGCGCGTTGAATAATAAAGGTATAAAGCTCGTCACCCAGCACATCCCGATAAGCAGACACCGTGCTGCGTGCAATCGCCTGTTGCACTTCCTGTCCAACAAAAACCGCTCCCAAATAAGATAAAAACCGGTTCAAACGTGGGGAAGACAATAATGCAAAGGCCCAAACCAACTCATCATACTTAGTGCCTGGCGGCACAGACGATAATTTGTATCTTTCGACAATAAAATGAGACACAAACTTATGTGCTTGTGAACTTAAACGTTCTAATTTCACAATGCTTGGTAACAATTGCTGCTCCCAGCCTACACCAAGATGCAAGCTAGGGCGCATCATAAATTCATAAGTCAAGCGCTTTACGATAGGCAATGTGCTCATGCCTTATTTTTTGGACCCGTTAATTTGACAAGCTTAACTCCAAGAGACGAGCGAGAAAATTTTTCATTACTTAATGAAAAATAAACTGCAATACCAGCAGACAACAACATCGTTACAAACAAGGTGGCAAGCAAAATACGTAGGGATGTTGCAGATCCATGCTCAACTCGGAAAAATAATACGTTATCCAAACGCATGCTAGGCGCCGCATTCTTATTAACAGTTGCAGGCACCATAGCAACTGTTACTTTTTCTTGTGCCAATCCGGGAATACTATTGGCGACCAACAAATTCACCTGTGAGACAACATTTTCCACCCCGAAACCTGGTTGATATTTTAAAAATACAGAAGCCGATGAAGGAATCGTCGGCTCACCAGGTGCCACCCGATCCGGTAATACGACATGGACACGAGCCATCACAACACCATCAACTTGGGATAAAGTTTGCTCTAATTCTTGAGATAAGGCATACAAATAGCGCGCACGCTCTTCTAGGGGAGAAGAAATCAGGTTCTCTTTTTTGAATACATCACCCATTTTTGAGCGTTTTTCATGCGGCAACCCTTGCTGACGTAAAATATCAATTGCTAGCGCAGTTGATGACTGATCAACAAAAACGGACACTCCTGCTTTACCAACAATCTTGTGTGCATCAACCCCAGCATTTAACAACACACCCAACACCTCATTGGCATCCCCTTCAGGTAATGCACTCACTATTTCTACTTTACTACCACATGATGACAACGCCAATACCAGTATAAACTTCAATATCAACTGCAAAGTAGTCTTCAAAAATGTGTTACTTAACGAATTATTTAATATATTGATCATTGCATGTGTACGATGGAGTCAACAACAGTAGACACTTTTTTAATAACTGTACTCGTCATCTCAGTTGCAAATACTACTTTTGATACCTGTAACTGTGCTGCTAACAGCTCACTAACAGAAGGTTTCTCATCAACGGAACGAGCTTGCGTTGTCTCTGTGACTTTTTGCCATTGGTTACGAACATCCTCCCCTACTTTCTGCAAACCATCTAGAAGCGTATCGCCCAAAAGAGGTTTAGCCGATGGATCAGCGGGCACCACACCTCCTAACAACGGTGTTTTTATGGTTGATGTGGTAGTCGGCTCAGTAACTCCTGCAACTGATGGGCCAGCCAACAAACGGCTAAATGCTTCAGCATCAAGCGCACTCACTTCACGCCTACCCTTTCCAGCCATTGGCATGGTTGCGGATGAAGAGTCAATCACGTTCGTAACGTCGGCCAATTTTGTACCTAATATATCTACGCTCATCTTGTTCTCCTCAAGTTGTATTCCACTCTCGCATGCTACATACCCAAAAGAAAAATTGCAATTTCATTACGCCTTTGCAAAAAACTTAATTACTTACCCCACCTAAGATCCGCGGGACTAATACGATAAGCAAGTTCTTCACGCAAAGCCTTAGAAAAGTTCAATACAGAAGAATCCACATCTGATGTAGTTATTTCTTCAACAATTTTTGTACTTTCCTTGTAATTTCCATTCAAAAAAAACGCAAGCCCGAGCATAGCCTGTACATCCCTGTTATCAGGAGTTTGGCGTAAAACACATTCTAATTCAGCAATTGCGACTTTAGTCTTCTTTTCGGTCATTGCGATCAATGCAAATCCAATCACATGTGAATTGCAATGGGGACGAAATAAACGCAAAGTATCAAATATAACTCTTGCCTGTGCCAAACTGCCATCAAAAATGGCATAAAAACCAACTTCTGCCAATATTTTGGCGCATTCACCCGACAGCATTTGTTGCTGTAATTTTGAAGCACTAGGTAATACACTTGATGTCATAAATTTCACTATCTATTAATCAATTAAACTAATCTGCCTTGCTGGGAGCCTCGTTATTTATACTAGCATTCGTACTACCTTTGGCAATATTACTCCTATTAAGAGTAAGTGTAGTACTCATTTTGAACATAGAATATGCCGACAATAATTCCTCTACTGAAGTATCTAGCGCACCTGATCCCCCAGATTTCTTTTCAGATCGTTTAACTGATTTTCTCTGCTGACGATACTGCACTGTTCGATCACTGATTCGCAAAACAATAGCATCTTCGTGTATAGAATCAGATTGAATAAATTCCTCTTGTTTTTTTTCTTGGATTGCTTGCATCAGAGCCACTGGCTGCTTTTGTATCGGCTGCCCCACCTGAACCTTCTGTACAATTTTAGGCTGCTCTAACACAACCTCCTGTATCACTGGCATTGCCTGTGTTGTTGGTGCAACTTGTTTCACTTTTACAGTCTGTATAGGCGCCACCAGTTCTACTGCTGCGACTGACGGGGATTGCATTGAGGGTGTTACAGAAACAGACTGAGAAGGTGATACCGCTGGTGTTTTTGAAACTGTTACATTATCACTTTTTAGATTGCCATTAATGTTGTTAATAGTATTGGCAATATCATCAAGATTTTTAGTATTCACAAGATCTTTTTGATTAATAATCCGGGGAGTAATCAAAAACAAGCGCTTACGTTGTTGATTTTCAAGTGTTTTATTAGAAAACAATCCCCCCAACACAGGAAGGTTAGATAAACCCGGTACCTTCTCAGTATGTTCGCTTTCTGTTTCGGTATCATGACCAGCAATTAACAGACTCTGATTTTCTAAAATTGTCGCCTGCGTACTAATCACACTACGCTGCACCACAGGCAAATCTAAACCGGTTCTATCGACTAAAGTACCATCCTCGATATCTATCACCAGCTGAACTTCGCGTGCGGAATTTAAAGGCGTAATCAAACGAGGGGTCACCCTTAACATGACACCTGTTGTCACCGCATCCAAATTGGCAACACGCTCACCAGCGACTTTTACATAAAAAGTTTGACTCAAGTCAATCAGAGCAGGCAAGTTATCTGTAGTGAGAATTGATGGTTTGCCAATTACACGTGCATCGCCCTTTGTCTCAAGCAAACGCACTTTTGCAAGCAAAGATGCTGCCTGATTAGCAACAATTGTGGTCGTATTGGAAGAATAAGATAAACCAAACGTTCCCGAAACAGCAGCTTTTGACGCATCACCAAAAGCGATGGAAGTACGACCATCACCAAGCGCCCAATCCATTCCCAGTTCACTCAAACGAGTTTTATTAATATCGATAGTCATTGCTTCAATTTCGATCAGACCAGCTGGCACATCTAATGCAGCAATTAATTTTTGATACATAGGCATAGCCTCCGATGTATCCTTGACGATAATTGCATTCAGTCTCACATCTGATTCAATCGTAGAACGACCTGAATCAGATGACGCAAAAAGATCAGAACTTGTAGATACTGCCTTAGAACCGATATTAGTCATAACAGCACTGGCAGCATCAAGACCGGATACATCAATACTCGCCTTTGCTTTGTTATTATCGATAACACTTTGTTTTTTATGGCCATTAATTAATGCACGTAATATCGTCGCAACACCAGGAATCGTGGTTTGCCGATCACGCGAAACCAAAGTACGGTCCTCCACATTGGCATACTTCAAACGAAATACAGCAACTTGTTGCCCAACAGGAACAGATTGCAAAGATTGTAAAGTATTAGCAACAAGATCAAGATACGCGGTGGGACCTGTCAATAAAACAAGGCCTTGCTCACTTACCATCGCCCAACCAAATTGGTCATTTAACACACCAAGATCCGTCATAGCCTTTTTTAAACCATGAATAGTCTCTTTAGGAACAGAAAAAGTCCGGGTATGCCAATCTGACAAGGGTGCGACATACAAATTTCCAGCGTAGTAAAACCAGGAAAGGCCAATCGTACTACTCACACGATTAAGAAAATCAGTAGCTGATGTGCCTGTTAAACGCCCATTTAGCTTTTCATTTACATTAGGAGACAATTGCAAACGCAAACCAAAATTAGCACAAAAATCAGCAAGAACCTTCGTAACAGGAGCATTTTCAGCATAATAAGCATAGGCTCCGGTATCACGCGGCAACGAAGCAGCAAGAGCATGTGAAGAAAAGAAAGTCGTCAATAAAGCGGACAACAAAACCGCAATACTTCTGAACATTAAGGAAATCAATAGATCAATAGGATATTTCATCATACAGTCAAGGCGATCCGGACGAGTTATTAGCTTCTTATTTTTAATGACTTTAACGTGACATTGTCTTTGTCGCTTTGTTCATGTACATACGCCAATAATTAACAGAGTTTAGAAACTGTGCGATTCCTGTCTCTAAGGCAAGCAACTCACTCACCACTCCAAGATCATGCTGCAACAACAGCTCATCTTGGTTTGCGCTGCTTGTCAACGTATCATGGCGCCTCTTTAAATTCATAGCAGAAAAACGTAATGCTAGCTCTAAAACAGCGCGCTTCTCTTTGACACCGGTAGGTAAAGGCACAATAGAGGCCTCCAAAACGAGTCGCCCACCAGGTAAAGGATAAATATCGAGACGTCCGCTATCGTAAAACAGCGAGCATCGACCATCAGCACGCATACAATTTCCAACATCCAAGCCAAGCTTATCAAATAAGCGGGTAAGTGAGCGCGGTAAAAGAAAAGCATTAGCCATAATTTACATTTTTTGGACAATATCTTTCAACATGTCTCCCATGGTTTTTACCAATGTGGCTTGCAGCTGAACAATTAAATTTTGCTTTTGCAGATTATCTTGCACTAACAATAAATCCTGACTAGTGATATTTGTTTTCCCTTGAAGGGCAACGACAGATTCTTGCAAATTATCTGTCGCGGCTTGAATTGATGGCGCCAATGCTGATACCGGATTAATAGATTGAGAAGCCATATCAAACTCCTAAAGTATAGAATTCATGAACACACGCGAACAAAAATAGTTAAATTTTGCAAACGTTTAAACCATCTTTTGATTGTTTTCAACAACACTCTGAGCCGCCTCAATCGCCGAAATTAATTGTTGCAAATAAGAAAAATCAGCAGGTGCGCACCCCCTTGAAAGCCGTGTATCGTAAGCACGACGAATATGCTGCAACTGCTCTGATAATTCAGCGCAACGCGCACTAGTCAAATTCACATCAAATTCAGCCAAATTAACATTCGAACCACTAACTGATTTCATTGAATATCCCTTAAATATTTCCTAGAAACTCCCTGAGCTGCAGTATATATTGATATTAATCAATTGACATGAGTTAGTTATCAATTTGCGCCCCTTCTTCTTCTAAACGTTCACACAAGATAACGCGAATACGCGCTATTCTGCTTTTCACCGTTCCAACTGAAATATTCAAATGTGCCGCAGCTTCTTCATACGACATCTCATGAAATGCTACCAATGACAGTGTTTCTTGCATTTCAGCAGGAAGAGTATCAATGTGATACTGCACTCTTTGCAATACGCTGAAACAAGCAGATGCAGCTTCCGGATTTACCGCATACTCAACGTTTGATTCTAATACATCGTCATCTTCCCATTGAAAACGATAACGTGGCGAACGACAAAAATGATTTTTAATTAAATTTTCAGCAATCGAATACAGCCAAGTACGAATTTGCGCATCTCCACGAAAACGTGCTATTCCATTCATCGCCTCAACAAATGTCTGCTGTGTTAACTCCTCTGCTTCCACATGATCATGCACGCGCCGCAAAATAAAACGATATAACATGTTCCTATGTTGCCGAGAGAATTTTGCAAGACTATCAACATGCAAACTACCAGCAACGTCTGCCATTCTTTTTGTATCACACTCAGTCATACCTCCCCCCGTACTTTCTCCCCCCAATACAAAAACTATTTTTTGCCACACATTCCTGAATAGACATACACGAAGCTACAATAATACGAGAACTCAACGTTGCGACATTTTTGTTGCACAAATTACAAAATCACAAGAACAAAACAGTGTATTTATATGAATTAGATATTTACATAGTTGCCCAATGGCATTACATTAAATTCATTGTAAGGAATTTCCATAAGGAAATACAGTACTATTTCAGTAAATGCAACGAATCATTAAACTTCCTAATATCTTGATATTTTTATCAATAAAACGAGTCAAAAAACTAGAATTTACTCTTGCAGAGGAGAATGAAAATGGGAATTGTTCTAACAGCACAAGAAGTGACGGAAATACAAAAACCGCTCTTAGCTACACTAGATGGATTAACACAACCTCTCTCCGTTCTTTCTTTGGTTGCATTAAGCGAAGTATTTTATACAGCAGCTGAGCGAGAAAGATTAATCGCCGAGTACCGCAACTTGCTGGATGAGACGCATAGAGCCTATGCCGCACTACAACAATTAATTAAAGAACAGCCCAATGATGAGTGCCATACCTACGAAGATCGAGAAAAAACATGGAGTGGCATGACGTCTAACGATCAAGCTACTTTTCAAAGCAAAAAACTCGAGATAAAGAAAAACAATGATATTGCGATTGCTGAATTTACCCGACGCCATCCACTAATTAGAAAGCTTTTTGAACAAGCTGGTATGGGAGTGATTGAGCGACGAGTGGGACCAGATAATCAAGGAACACACAAGCGACGCGTCACTGATCTAACTCAAGCTATGGATTTTGCAAAAAAATTTGTTTGAATTCTTTAAAATCATGGAGGAACTGAAAAATCGCCACATCCGCATTTAGTTTAATACCGGATTTTCGGATTTTTCCGGCTACTCAATCATCACCAGTGCCAAGATCAGGGAATAACACTTCTGTAAACCCGAAGTGCGATAAATCTTTCATGCGCATCGGATACAACAAGCCGACCAGATGATCACACTCATGCTGCACAACGCGGGCATGAAATCCGTCGACTTCTCGACTAATACGATTGCCGTATTGGTCAAAGCCTTGATAAAGCAACTTAGTCCAACGCGGCACCAAACCACGCAATCCGGGCAAGGAAAGACAACCCTCCCATTCTTCTTCCATCTGATTACCCAAGGGGGTCAGTATGGGATTAATCAAGACAGTTTCAGGTACTTGCGGCGCATCTGGATAACGTGCATTTTGCTTGAAACCAAAGATGACCAGCTGTAAATTGACACCAATTTGTGGTGCCGCCAAACCGGCTCCATTGGCATCTTGCATAGTGTCAAACATATCGGCAACCAAGGCATGCAACTGTGGGCTGTCAAACTCTGCGACTGCCTCCGCTTGACGCAACAAGCGTGAATCCCCCATCTTTAGAATTTCTCGAATACTCATAAAATCACAAACTCATCATTATTTTTATACATCAACAAGCAATTGTAAAAATTCTTTCTCGTTCAGCAACGGAATGCCCAATTCCTGCGCTTTGATTAATTTGCTACCCGCATCTTCCCCTGCGATCACATAGGAAGTTTTTTTCGATACCGATCCGGTTACTTTTCCGCCAACAGCTTCTATCATTGCTGCTGCTTGATCACGTGACAAGGTCGGCAAAGTACCAGTCAAAACGATTGTTTTTCCTTGTAAAACATTTGACGAGCGCGGTGCAGACTCACCTTCAGGCCAAGAAACACCTGCCGCACGCAATTGTTGTATGACGTCTAAATTTAATGCATCAGCAAAAAATGTCGCAATCGAATGGGCAACGACAGGACCGATATCTGCCACTTCCAGCAATTGCTGCTCTGAAGCCTGCAATACTGCGTCCAAATTCGCAAAATGCTGTGCCAACGCTTTTGCTGTGGCTTCGCCTACATGACGTATACCTAAAGCATAGATAAAGCGTGCCAATGTGGTGGACTTTGATTTTTCCAGTGCATCCAAAATATTGTGTGCCGATTTATCCGCCATGCGATCCAACGCCACAAGCGAGGCTAAATTCAGTTTTTCGGCGTTATATAAATCAGCTGCGCTCATAATAAGCGGAACATGTTTATCCACTAATTGCTCGATCAATTGTTCACCCAAGCCTTCTATATCCATAGCACGACGTGAAGCAAAATGTATTAATCCGCCTTTACGTTGTGCCGCACATTGGATCCAACCACCAGAACATCGGGCAATCGCTTCTTCTTCGGGCCTCACGATCGGAGAATGACAAATCGGACAATCCAATGGCATAACAAATTGCCGTGCATCCAAAGGTCGCCGCTCTATCACACATGCCACGACTTCTGGAATCACATCGCCAGCACGACGCACAATAACGGTATCGCCAATACGGATATCCTTGCGCTTGACTTCATCTTCATTATGCAATGTTGCATTAGTAACAATCACACCACCAACTGCAACCGGTGCCAGGCGTGCAACAGGTGTCATGGCACCTGTACGTCCAACCTGGACTTCAATATCCCGCACTACAGTCAAGGCTTCTTCTGCCGGAAATTTATGTGCTATGGCAAAGCGAGGAGCGCGTGAAACAAAGCCCAATTTTTGTTGCTCGGATCTACGATTAACCTTGTACACCACACCATCAATATCGTAAGGAAGCTGAGAGCGCTTTTTTCCTATGGAATCAAAATAATCCAACAAACCAGCCACACCTTTAATCACAGCGCGCTCATGGCATACAGGCAAACCTAATTCCATATACCAATCCAATAACTCCGCATGTGAAGCAGGCATATCAGCACCTTCCAACGCACCGATACCATAGGCGAAGAAACGTAAAGAGCGCTGTGCCGTAATGCGTGCATCTAATTGGCGCAAACTACCCGCAGCAGCGTTGCGTGGATTGGCAAATTCTTTTTGCCCGGCAGCACGTTGTTTTACATTGAGTTTGGCGAAATCGGATTTGTACATCAAGACTTCACCACGCACATCCAACAATTTAGGCGGATGGTCGGTATGTAAGCGCAGGGGAATAACGTGCACGGTACGAATATTACTCGTCACATCCTCACCCGTGGCACCATCACCACGGGTGGCGGCCTGAACGAAAATTCCATCCTCATACCGCAAATTAATCGCAAGACCATCAAACTTCAGTTCAGCGGCATACTCTACTTCCGATAAGTCAGACAGCTCAGCTGATTCAAATAAATTACCTGATAGCTTCGAATCATCCAACACTTTCGACTTATTCAAATCAAGCAAACCCAAACCGTCCTGAATACGACGATCAAACGCAATGACATCGTTTTCGTCGAATCCATTATTCAAAGATAGCATCGGCGAACCATGCTGCACTTGCTTGAATTCTGGAATCGGCATACCACCGACGCGATGGGTGGGGGAATCTGGTACTAATAATTCAGGATAGGCGATCTCTAATTCTCGCAACTCACGAAAAAGGAGATCATATTCAGCATCAGGAATCGTAGGATTGTCGTGGACATAATAAGCCTGATTATGCTTTTCCAACTCAAGACGCAGCCACTTGGCACGTAACTGCTTGTCTTGCTCCACATCATCGAACATCATGGAAAGACTATGTAAAGACTATATAAGGATATTAG
>CAZMPS010000018.1:0-15058 GCA_964568305.1 uncultured Burkholderiaceae bacterium | reverse complement strand
ATTGGATTGGATTGGATTGGATTGGATTGGATTGGATTGGATTGGATTGGATTGGCGAGATTGTGTCGGTGAAATTGTTGTTTATTTTTGCAACCAAGACAGCACGCCCCATCCCGCAGCACGTCCACTGGCAAGACAAGCACTCAACAAATACCCACCCGTTGGTGCTTCCCAATCCAGCATTTCCCCTGCGCAAAATACGCCTGGTATGGCATGTAGCATCAAATCCTGATTGAGTGCCTCAAAGCGTACACCACCAGCACTGCTGATGGCTTCATCAATCGGGCGTGGTGCCGTGAGGTTTAGTTTCAATGCTTTGATATGCGCAGCCAGAATAGTCGGCACAGCAAAATCCTCCTTGCGCACCAATTCACGTAATAAACCAGCTTTCACTCCAGTAATGTTGATTCGACTTTGCAAGTGACTTGCCATAGAGCGTGCGCCGCGCGGGCGGGCGATTTCTTGGCTGAGGCGTTCCAGCGGCCAATCCGGCGCCAAATCTAGCAGAACGGTGGCATGACCCTGCGCAGCAATCCTATTGCGGATGTGGTTGGAGAGGGCATAAATCAAGCTGCCTTCGATGCCGTTTGCAGTAATGACAAATTGCCCTTTTTTGTTGTGACTATCACCATTGACATTTGGCAAGGTGAGTGTGACCGGACTTAGTGGATGACCAGCGTATCGGCTACTGAAGTGCTCGCTCCATTGTGTATCGAAGCCGCAGTTTGCGGCTTGTAGTGGTGCAACGTCGACTTGGCGTGCAGTCAAAAGTGCTACCCAACTGCCATCTGAACCCAATCTACTCCAACTGCCACCACCTAACGCTAGCAGCACGGCATCGGCATGGATGAATTGTTCGCCGTCAGGATGAGCAAAACGTAAGGCTTTACCATCCTCGCTCCATCCCAACCAGCGTTGCCGCATATGAAAGCGCACACCGTTGGTTTTTAAACGATGTAACCAGGCGCGTAGTAGTGGCGCTGCTTTCATATCGGTTGGAAAGACCCGGCCCGAGCTGCCAACAAAGGTGTTGATACCTAAGCCATGCACCCAGGCACGTAAATCTTCTGGACCGAAGGCATTCAGCAATGGCGCAATATGTGCTTGTCGTGTGCCGTAGCGTGTCAAAAAATGTTCCATTGCCTCGGCATGCGTAATGTTCATACCGCCTTTACCAGCGAGTAAAAACTTACGCCCGACAGAAGGCATGGCATCGAATACATTGATTTGGATGGTTTCTTTTTCTCCTTTTTGTGACAGTACTTCCGCTGCCATTAATCCGGCAGGGCCGCCGCCGATGATGGCGATGGTTTTGATTTTGTTGTTGAGTTGATTTGTCATTGAATTGCCATGAGATACCGATAATGCCGATGATTTTTTATATATTTTTATGGGCAGCATCTTAATTTATTGTGTTTTTAATGTGTATTTTGTTTGTTGAGAATAGTGTAAAAACATTATTTAAATATTATTGAAATATTAATAAAATGTTGTAACATTAAGTTAATAAATTATTAATCCAATAAGTTGTTAATGTAATTAATAGAAGAGGTATGTGATTCAAGCATTAGGTCATTCAATAACGGGGTGTGATCATGACATGCACGCATCGTACAGAGTTTGGAAATACTAAAGCAGCTTCTGTCGTTGTCAGAATGGCGATAGCAAAGACAGCTGCAAGGGCAACGGTTGTTTGCCTTTTTTCCATTTTGTTGAATTTGTCCTTGCTGAGTGTAGTCGAAGCCGAGAATGTGCGTTTGCAAAATGATGTTTTTAATATTTCTTCGTCAGAAATAGTTTTCCCAAATATCAAATTACGCCAAGATGATCGTACGACTTTTTCATCTGAGTTAAGTTTCCAAGATTATTTAATCGAGAAAAAAACCGCGCAATTTAAATCAGTCAATCTATCTGCGACTTTATCCACTACACGGCCTGTTACACGGGGATGGTATGGCAGTGACTATGCGACTATCTCCAATTTTGGCTTGGTAAGAAGAGACAGAACGCATGTTCAACTAACCAAAGAATTTAACGACATCAAAGTGAGCGCTGGTGTCAGCACGGAAGCAGCGGCGATTTCCAATCAGTTATCCTCATTTTCTGCTCCTTATGTCAAATGGTCGGATTTCAATACAGAACGCAAGATGGCAGCGATTGAAGTCCAAAAGAAAATGAACGATGAGCATCTTATATTGGCCGCAACGCTAGGTGCAGTACGGGACTATGGTGTAGTCGCCGGAAGTTCTTCCTATCATTCCTCTCCCTTTTTAAATACGAATCCCAGCGCAAGATTTTTCTCTGTCGCAGCATCGTATGCACCCTCATCTAGAGTGTCATTTTTCGGCCTGGCATCGTTGGCGTATACCAAACCAATTGATAACGATGTGTCTATCAACAATAATGGCGTTGGTGCTCCCGTTATCACCGATATTTCAAGCGCAAAATTATTCACATGGTCGCTGGGTTTATCTGCCAAAAACTTTTTGCAAAAAGGGGACAAGGTGGGTTTTGTGTTGGCGATGCCAGTCAAAGTGATTTCTGGCTCGATGGGATTGTATGCCCCCAGCCCGCATGGGCAAATATCAAGAGTCAATTTGAGCCAAACCGGTACCGAAATGAATATGGAATTATCGTATTCCGCCTACATAGGAAAATCCTCCACATTCACCGCAGCAGGGATTTATCGCCGCCAACCGAACAACGATGCTGATGCAAAACCCAGCGTAGGCGTGAGTGTCAGGATGGTGACGCAGTTTTAAAGCGTAAGGAATCAACGATTGTTTTTTCTACCTAGAAAAACGGAAAAATCATCAAGAACTGGAACAATCGCTAATCCTATGAGAAGGAGTGCAAGTGGAATGGTGGCGGTATATCCCATATATTTAAAGCCAAGCGCCCCAGTGATCCCGCCTGTAAAGAAGAAAAATACAAGTAGAGTGAGTACCTTGAGGCGTGCTTTATTTACGGTGACTTGAGCTTGCTTGTTGAGCGCCTTAACATTCCAATAAATGAGTTTTCCCAATTCGATGCCAATGTCTGTCACGACACCTGTGATGTGAGTGGTTCGGATCTCGGCTTTAGACAGTTTAGTGATGACGGCGTTTTGTAGTCCCATGATGAAACAAAGCAACATCACAGTGAATGGCACGAATAAACCATCAATTTTTGCTAGCGTTGCTCCTAGTATCCCAAAGCACAACAAGAGTACCGCTTCCAGCAGTAAAGGAAATGCATACTGACTGTGCATACGTGTTCTGCGTGCATAATTCACCATAATCGCAGAACATGCTGCGCCAATCAGGAACGACAGCAATCCACCCACACCCGACAATACTAAGTCATACAGACCAAGCGCCAAATTATCTGCTATGGCGGACACAATACCGGTCATGTGAGACGTGTACTGCTGCACGGCCAAGAAACCACCAGCGTTGGTTGCTCCTGCGACAAAAGTCAGCGTGAACCCAAGATGTCGATCTGCACTTGCCGTGCGTTTTTTCCCTGTCAAATTTCTGAGGTAGTTGGTTGGCATAGTTTTGTACAGTGTGAGGACGACGTAAAGCTAGATTCAGGCGACCATTGTTTTTAAATGTTTGTAAAAAATAATAAAGTGCCTTAGCCAATGGGCAAAATAAGGGAAAGTACGCAGAATGAGGATGAGCTCTGTGGTGAGCTGATGTACCTGATTTAGCTGATTTTATTCAGGGAAACGGATGAAAATTAGGTCAGCCGACTCATTAGACAGTTTTGAATCGGATCAAATTGATCACTAGTTTTCATTTAACTGGGTGACTTACACCCTTAAACTTAGGGGGGGCTTGCGATTCTAAGTAGGCTGTAAGTTGCTCGCCTTTTTTGGCGGAGGGTGTGAGATTCGAACTCACGGAGGACTTCCATCCTCGCCAGTTTTCAAGACTGGTGCCTTCAACCACTCGGCCAACCCTCCAAGCCACCTATTATAGCCCAAATTATTCAGTTGGTGGAACATATCCCACGGCTGCATCGGCTCCTTCGCCGAAGAAATGTTTTTCCATTTGCGTGGCCAGATATTTGCGGGCCCGGGCATCGGCTAGGTTGAGACGGTTTTCGTTGACTAGCATGGTTTGGTGTTTGATCCAGGTAGCCCAGGCTTCTTTGGAGACGCTTTCATAAATTTTTTTCCCGAGTTCACCAGGGTACGGTGGAAAATCCAATCCTTCGGCTTTTTTATTGAGTTTGATGCATAAAACGGTGTGTGCCATAGAGACTCCTAATAATTTTTAAATTTGAATTTTTTAATTTTTAAAGATGCTTGATTAAAACTAGCGATTTGCGTTGCCAGTTGTACATGTGTTGGCGATCTTTGGGTAAGGCGTCGACGCTGGCGTTGACAAAACCACGTTTTAAAAACCAGTGTGCGGTGCGGGTGGTCAATACAAAGAGTTTAGTGTAGCCGGCGGCGCGGGCGCGGTTTTCTACGTATTTTAATAAACGCTCGCCGTCGCCTTGGGCTTGTACTTCTGGGTTCACTGTTAAGCAGGCCATTTCTGCCATTTTTTCTGCGGCGAAAGGATACAGC
Organism: uncultured Burkholderiaceae bacterium; assembly: GCA_964568305.1. Classification (GTDB taxonomy): domain Bacteria; phylum Pseudomonadota; class Gammaproteobacteria; order Burkholderiales; family Burkholderiaceae_D; genus JAGKXB01. The sequence goes on along the minus strand of CAZMPS010000018.1, from coordinate 10,497 downwards.
GCAGCACAGGCGAAGATGACGCCGTCGTGTTCGATGACGGAGAAATATTCGATTTCACGTTCGATTAATTCGCGTCCACGTTTGACTAGCGTGCCATCGGCTTCCAGTGGTTCGATCAATTTAATGATGCCGCCGACGTCTTCAATGGTGGCGGGGCGCAGGCTTTCCAGATTTTCGTGCGTGATCATGGTGCCAACGCCATCGTGAGTGAAGAGTTCCAACAAGCTGGAGCCATCAATCGCAAACGGCACAATATGCGCGCGTGGTACGCCGCCATTGCATGCTTTGACTGCGTGTTGCAAATAAAAGGCAATGTCGGTCGGTAAAAAACGGGTATTCAATAATATTTGTGCTTGTTGTGATGAGAGCTCGCGTACTTCCTGGCTATTTTTATCCATCATCATGGGAGTTTCAGTGATGAAAATTAGCTTGTCAGCATGCAATGCCGTGGCTGCAGAGACAGCGACATCTTCCATGGTGAGGTTGAAAGCTTCTCCGGTAGGAGAAAATCCCAGTGGGGATAACAATACCAAAGAGCCTGTGCTCAAAATATGGTGAATGGTTTCCGAGGCGATTTTGCGTGTCACACCGGTTAATTCAAAGTCGATACCATCAATCACACCGAGCGGTTTGGCGGTGATGAAATTGCCGGAAATGATACGAATTGCCGCATGTGCCATCGGGGTATTAGGCAAACCCTGGCTGAATGCGGCTTCAATATCCAGTCGTAATTCGCCAGCGGCTTCTTTAGCGCATTCCATGGCGGCGCTATCGGTAATGCGGATACTGTTGTGAAAGCGCTCCTTGATATTGCGCAGCACTAATTGTTCCGCCACTTGTGGGCGTGAACCATGAACGATGACTACCTTAATGCCGAGCGCATGCAAGAGCGATAAATCCTGTGCCAATACTGGCAAGATGCCAGAGGTGACAAGCTCGCCAGGAAAGGCGACGACAAAGGTTTTACCGCGAAAAGCATGTATGTAAGGTGCGACGGAGCGCAGCCATTGAACGAATTGGAGTTGGGTCAGATTATCCATCTTCGCATTATAATTGCCTGTTAATTATCTGCAGCACAATCTCTTCAAAAATCGATTTATACATGTCTATTTCCCGTGATGTTGCAGTCAAGCAACCTAACCGTGTTGCGCCTCCTCCTTTTCGTCATCCTTTGCCGTTGATTACGTTTCCAGAAGAATTGCCTGTATCTGGCAAACGTCAGGAAATTGCCCAGGCCTTGCAGGCGCAGCAATTCATCATTGTCTGTGGCGAAACAGGTTCGGGCAAGACGACCCAGTTACCCAAAATTTGCCTAGAGTTGGGACGTGGCCAGCAAGGTTTGATCGGTCATACGCAGCCACGTCGGATTGCAGCTTCTTCTACCGCTAAACGCATCGCGCAAGAGCTGGGTTCACCGCTAGGCCAGCATGTGGGTTTTAAAGTACGTTTTACTGATACTTTGACGCGTGGGGCTGCGATCAAGTTGATGACGGATGGGATTTTGCTGGCGGAGACGCAAACGGATCGGTTTCTAAAACAATACGACACCATCATCATTGATGAGGCGCATGAGCGTAGTCTGAATATTGATTTTCTACTGGGTTATCTGAAGCAGATTTTGCCCAAACGTCCTGATTTAAAAATCATTATTACTTCAGCGACGATTGATGCAGAGCGCTTTGCACGCCATTTCGCGACAGGAAGCGGTGATCACATTAAGCCAGCGCCTGTGATTGAGGTCTCTGGCCGCTTGTATCCGGTAGAGATACGTTATCGCCCGGTTGATTCTTTCAAGGCCTTTGAAAATAAAGAAAATAAGGAAGGTAAGGAAACCAATAAGAAGGAAACGCGTGACTTGATCGATGCGGTGATTGATGCAGTCGATGAGTTGTGGCGGATTGGTTCCGGCGATGTATTGGTGTTTTTGCCGGGGGAAAGAGAAATCCGTGATGTGCAGGAAGCCTTGCGCAAACATCATCCAGCACACGTGGAAATCCTGCCTCTGTTTGCCCGTTTGTCTGCACAAGAGCAGGAGCGTGTTTTCAAACCATCCAATGCGCGTCGTGTGGTGTTGGCGACCAATGTGGCGGAAACCTCGTTGACGGTGCCCGGGATTCGTTATGTGGTGGATGCGGGTTTGGTGCGAATGAAGCGTTATAGCTATCGCAACAAAGTGGAGCAATTGCAAATTGAACCCATCGCACAATCAGCGGCTAATCAGCGCGCTGGTCGTTGTGGACGAGTGGCGGCAGGGGTCTGTATTCGTTTGTATGAAGAACAGGATTATGCATTGCGTCCTCTTTACACCGAACCAGAAATTCTGCGCTCATCCTTGGCAGCAGTGATTTTACGCATGAAATCTTTGCATTTGACGAGTATTGAAAGCTTTCCTTTTATCGAAGCACCGGCCGGCAGGGCGATTGCTGATGGTTATCAATTGTTACAGGAATTGGGGGCTATCGATGCATCAAATAAACTAACTGAAATTGGTAAACGACTAAGCCAATTGCCGCTGGATCCCCGTGTAGGCCGCATGATTTTGGCGGCGATTGATAATGTGTGTTTGAAAGAAATGCTGATCATTGCCTCGGCTTTATCGGTGCAAGACGCACGCGATCGGCCAATGGATGCACAGGCTGCGGCTGATACGGCGCATAAGAAATTTGCCGATGAAAAGTCAGAATTCCAAAGTTATCTCAAGCTGTGGGCATGGTTTGACGATGCAATAGAAAACAAAAAAAGCCGTCGCCAATTGCAGGATCATTGTCGTGCTCATTTTTTATCGCAAATGCGTTTGCGTGAGTGGCGTGAAGTGCATAGCCAATTATTGACTATTGTGCGAGAGCAAGGATGGCGTTTGAATGAGACGCCAGCGACGTATGAGCAATTGCATACTGCGTTGTTGGCTGGTTTGCTGGGGAATATTGGTTTTAAATCGGAAGAAGGCGGGCAATATTTAGGTGCGCGCAGCATCAAATTTCATGTTTGGCCTGGTTCAAGTTTGGCGAAAAAGCCCGGCAAATGGTTGATGGCAGCAGAATTGGTTGATACTAGCAAACTGTATGCGCGTTGCATTGCGCAAATCCAGCCAGAATGGTTAGAGCGTGTTGGCGCGCATTTGTTGAAAAAATCCTACGGCGAGCCGCGTTGGGAAAAAAGCAGCGCCCAGGTCTCTGCCTATGAGCGCGCCACCTTGTACGGTTTGGTGGTGTATAGCCAGCGCCGCATCAATTATGGGCAAATTCATCCACAGGAAGCGCGTGAGTTGTTTATTCGGGATGCTTTGGTGGGGGGGGAATTCGATACGCGCGCACCATTCTTCGCTCATAACCAAAAATTGGTGAAGGAAATCGAAAATCTAGAGCATCAATCGCGTCGGCCCGACGTGCTGGTGGATGATGGTTTGATCGCCGCATTTTACGATCACGTATTGCCGCAGGATGTGTGCAATGGGATTGCTTTTGAAAAATGGTACAAGCATGCCAGCGCAAATAATCCCAAATTGTTGTACTTAAATCGCAATGATTTGATGCGCCATGAAGCAGCAGGCGTGACGACGGATTTATTCCCCAAGCGGATGTCATTGAACGGCGTCGAGATGGCGCAAATGGCGCTGACTTATCATTTTGAGCCTGGCAGTGTGCGAGATGGCGTGACCTTGACTATTCCCTTGTTTTTATTGAATCAGCTATCGCCAGAGCGTTGTGCATGGCTGGTGCCAGGCATGTTGAAAGAAAAAGTGCATTGCTTGTTGAAATCACTACCACAAAAATTACGCCGCCATTGCGTGCCTTTGCCGACTTATGCCGCTGATTTTTGCGAGCGCGTTCCATTTGGTGAAGGTTCTTTGCTAGACGTGTTGATCGCTGATGTGCGTCAGCAAACGACGTGCGTGATTTCTGTCACCGATTTCAAGTTGGAAACCTTGCCTGTTCATCATTTTATGAATTTTAAAGTGGTTGATGAACATGGACGACAGTTAGAAATGGGGCGCAACTTGCTTGCTTTGCAAAGTGAGTTTGGTGCACAGGCGAGAGTGAATTTTCAATTGTTGGCGAAATCGGGTGTGGATTCCAAGGCAAACGCCAAAACAAATTCGACAATCAACAACATTGATCAATCACGTGCCAACAATCCTGTATGTAGCGTCAAGACTGCAAAATCAACGGAAACTACTTTGCCGCAAGGCGATATTGCCAATATCACTCAATGGAGCTTTGGTGAATTGCCTGAATTGCTAGAAATTCAGCAGGGTGCAATCAAATTGATTGGTTTTCCGGCCTTGGTTGATAAAGGCAAACATTGTGTGCTGGAGGTATTCGACGACCAAAGTGCAGCGTTGCGTACCCACAGACTTGGTTTAAGACGCTTATTTGCTTTGCAACTAAAAGAACAAATCAAATATTTGGAAAAAAATATTCCAGGTTTGCAACAAATGAGCATGCAGTTTATGGCATTGGCAACGCAAGAAGAATTACGCGAGCAGATTATTTCGTTAGCGTTAGAAATTGCCTGTATGCAAGATCCATTACCAACCAACGCGGATGCTTTTAATACACGCAAAGATGTTGGTAAATCAAGATTGGGTTTGTTGGTGAATGAAATCGCACGCTTATTGGGACAGATTTTGACGGCTTATCATGTTTTATTGAAAAAGCTGCAAGGCATTAAGCAATATGCTGCTGCACAAAAAGATGTGCAAACGCAATTGCAAGGATTGATCTATAAACGTTTTTTGCTGGAAAACGAGTATGCGCAGTTGGCGCATTTCCCCCGTTATTTGAATGCGATTAACTCACGCTTTGACAAGCTGCGTGCTGATCCAATGAGAGATGCACGTTTATTGGCAGAATGGCAGCAGGTGGCGCATCCTTTTCAAAAGGTGCTTCAAGAACGCCAGAAAAGTGGAACTACGGATCCTGCCATGATGCAGTTTCGCTGGTTGCTGGAAGAGTTGCGGGTATCCTTGTTTGCGCAGGAGCTGCGCACACCGATGCCGATTTCTGTGAAGCGCTTGCAGAAAATATGGGAAACAATGCAGCGATAAGGTTTGAGGTGCTCAATGCCGTCGTTCCCGCTGTTTTAGGCGGGAACTCAGTGTCTTTGAAGCAATATTCAATAAAACTTGAGTGAGTAAGAGTGCTAAGTGAATAGCAAGCGTAGTTTTTTATGTTACCTATTACTCATTCCTGAGTCTAGGAACACGCTTGCCACCTTGGTAGGTATACAAAGTTAGAATGCCACTTTTGAGATCGCCTTTGTTATCAAATTCGATCATTCCTGTGATACCTTTGTGTTTAATTTTCGCCAATACAGGTAAGTATTTTTCTGGTTCAGCAGATTTGGCTTGGATCATAGCATCTGCCAACGTCATCACGGCATCGTATGCATTGGGTGCCCAGATTTGTACATCTGTGCCAAATCTTGCTTTATAACGTGCTTTAAATGTTTTCATAGCATCTTCTAATCCAGATGCTTCTGCGCAAACAACCTGACCATCTGCAATTGAATTACCAGCAAGTGTGGGTAATGCAGATGAGCAAATCGCATCTCCACCCATGAGCATAGTGTTAATCCCAAGTTGCTTCATTTGGCGTAATAATGGTCCGGCCACAGCATCCATTCCGCCGAAAAAAATCAGGTCGGGATTCTGAGCCTTAATGTTATTCAATATCGCGCTAAATTCAGTTGCTTTGTCATTGGTGTATTGATGAGAAATAATTTCTGCGTGCGGTGAGTTGTTTTTAACGCCCTTAATAAATTCATCTGCTACGCCTTGACCATACGTGGTTCTATCATCAATGACAGCAATTTTTTTCGATTTGTTGATGAGAACAGCATATTGCCCTAGTGTGTTACCTAACTGCGCATCGTTGGCAAGTACACGAAATGCTGTTTTGTAACCTTGTTGTGTATATCTTGGCGCGGTGCTAGAAGGCGATATTTGTGGAATGCCAGCGTCATTGTAAAATTTTGATGCCGGGATGGAGGTGCCCGAATTCAAGTGACCGACAACACCTTTAACTTTTGCTTCGACCAATTTCTGTGCAACGACAGTGCTGCGTCCAGGATCTGCTGCATCATCTTCTGTTATTAATTTGAATACGACCTTTTTGCCGGCAATAGAAATACCTTTGTTATTCAATTCTTCAATCGCCATTCTCGCACCATTTTCATTGTCTTTACCCAGATGAGAGATCGGGCCGGATATTGGTGCAACATGACCGATTTTAATTTCTAGCTTAGATTCCTGTGCACTCGCTGTATTGCCGAAAGTTGATAGAATCGTGAACAAAGAGACATGTAGCAATGTGCAAATTGAGACGACGAAATTCTTTTTTTTATTGAATGGCATAAATATCTTTCTGAGTTTTTGAGGCCAAACAAAGTTGCGATATGTTAATTGTTGAACTTTCTAAGGTGGCAAAGATACAACATAAGAAAGAGTAAGAAAAGCATTTTTTCGATAATTCTTACGTAATTTTTTACATAATTTTTACTTGAAATTGTTTTAACACTCAAGAAAGGTTTTGTCTATAAAGTCTATAAGAGGTTCAATAATATCTACATGGTTTGTATAGATTGTTTTTTATTTAAAAAATAGTTGGATCAAAGTTTCATGAGTTTGCCGAATTAACCCGAATTTATTTTTATGCAAAATTTTGTCAAGCGTTGTCATCATCTTTTTAAACGTGTTTTTAGTCGGTGGTTGATTAACAATACAACACCGCAAGCGCAGAAAAAGCAAGAGCAACAATTGCTTGGGGAAAAAGTTGAAACCACAACGCTTGTTGATTCAAGCGATAAAGTACCACTCAAATTTAATACAACATCAATAGATGAGCCAAGTATAGATGAACCAAGTTTGCAAGAAATCAATGCATTAATGGTTTTATTTAACCAAGGTCAGTATGCCCAGGTGGCAGCGGTTGCTCAAAGAATGACGACACGTTTTCCAAAAAATGGTTTTATTTGGAAAGCATTGGCTGTGGCGCTACAAAAACAGGGAAAAAATTCATTAAGCGCAATGCAAAAAGCAGCTGAATTGTTGCCGCATGATGTTGAGGCACAGCATAACCTGGCTGTTTTCCTCAAAAACTTAGGGCAGCTTGAAGCCGCAGCGGTGGCTTATCGTCGTGTACTGAAACTGAAACCAGAGTTGGTGGATGCCCAATATAATTTGGGTCATGTTTTGTTTTCACTTGGGCAATTTTCCAACGCTGCAGTGAATTATCGCCAAGTAGTAAAGAAACAACCAAATTTTGCAGAGGTACATTGTAGTCTTGCTAATGCTTTGCTAGCGATGGGCCAAATGGAGGCAGCAGTAACAAGTTATCGCCTGGCATTGAAAATCAAGCCAGATTTTGCTGAAGCATATTACAACTTGGGGAATGCCTTTCGTGACCTTGAGCAGTTTGATAAGGTCGTGGACAGTTATCGTCGTGCACTGCAGATTCAACCAGATTTTGTTGAGGCACATCGTAATTTGGGCAACGCATTGCGTGAGCTTGGGCAATTTGAACTGGCGCTGGTGAGTTATCGTCGTGCGTTGGAAATTAAACCAGATTTTGCTGAGGTTTATTGCAATATTGGGAATACATTGCTTGATATGATGCAATTTGATGAAGCGATGGCAAGTTATCGCCAAGCATTGGCAACTCAGCCGGATCTTGTTGATGCATACAAAAGCATGCTTTTCATGCAACATTATCAATCCAAACAATCTGCAGTAACAATGTTTGAAACGGCTCAGGGTTTCGGAGAGATGGCGGCACGGCAAGCGCATCCTTATGTGAGCTGGCAAAAAACACCCAAATCTGGCCAGTGTTTGCGTGTGGGACTGGTGTCAGGGGATTTGGGTAATCATCCGGTTGGGTATTTCGTTGAAAGTATCTTGGTGGCATGTGTATCCAACGCCACTTCCAATTTTTCTAGCGGCTCTAATAACTTGGAATTCATCGCTTACTCTAATTATTCTCGTAATGATGCAGTAGCCAAACGTATCAAAGCTTGCTGTCATTATTGGCATGCTGTGGAAAAATTTTCAGATCAACAGCTGGCGCAAAAGATACACGACGATGCGATTGATATTTTGATTGATCTTTCCGGTCATACCGATCACAACCGCCTTACTATGTTTGCTTATAAACCTGCACCGGTGCAGGTGAGTTGGTTGGGGTATTTCGCCACCACGGGTGTGAAAGCGATTGATTATTTGATTGCGGACCCTTGGGTATTGCCGCCAGAAGAAGAGGTTTACTTCACCGAAAAAATTTGGCGATTACCGGAAACACGGTTGTGTTTTACTCCACCAGATGTAGCGTTAGAAGTTGGAGCGTTGCCAGCGCTGCGTAATGGTTACATTACTTTTGCATGCTTTAATAATTTATCCAAAGTGAATGATGATGTGATTGGATTGTGGAGCAAGATTTTGTTTGCAATACCAACGAGTCGCATATTTTTAAAAACAAAGCAATTGAATGAGCACACAGTGCGGCAGGAAACGATCAGTCGTTTTGCCCAGCATGGTATTTCCGCAGACCGTTTGATTTTAGAAGGTGCTGAATCCCGAGAAAAATATCTGGCTGCGTATCACCAAGTGGATATTGCACTAGATCCATTTCCATTTCCTGGAGGGACGACTAGCGTGGAAGGATTATGGATGGGTGTGCCGGTGTTGACGTTGGCAGGGGAGCGCTTTTTGTCGCGTCAAGGTGTGGGTATTTTGGCGAATGCGGATTTACAGGATTGGATTGCGAGCGATGCCGATGATTATGTGGCACGTGCGTTGAGACATGCGAGCGATGTGCAGGCTTTGTCAGAGTTGCGTAGTCGTTTGCGGCAGCAGGTGTTGTCTTCACCGTTATTTGATGCCCAGCGATTTGCTGGGCATTTTGAGGCCGCATTGCGCGGGATGTGGCAGCGTTATGTGGATGCTGCAGCAGGCGAGATTACATTTTTCTAAAAACAGAATCTATCATTTATTTTTGTAATATTTTATGCAACATTTTATCGCGCGTTTGTGTCATTTTTTTAAACGTAATAACGCATCATCTATCTCTCAAGAAGTATTGGTTATAAAGCCCAGTCAGCAAGAAATCAACGCATTGATGGTTTTATTTAACCAAGGTCAATATGCAGAGGTGGTGACACTTGCTCAAACGATGAGCATACGTTTTCCACAAAGTGGATTGATTTGGAAAGTATTATCCGTCGCACTTCAAAGACAAGGAAAAGATCCTTCGATCGCAACGCAAAAGGCGGCGGAGTTGTTACCGCATGATGTTGATGCACACCATAATTTGGCCATGTTGCTCAAAAATCAAAATAGGCTTGAAGAAGCGGTGCTTAGTTATCGCCATGTGTTGAAACTCAAACCAGATTTTGTAGAAGCACACTGTAATTTAGGCAATATTTTGCTTGGCATGGAAAAGATTGACGAGGCAATAACGAGTTACCGGCTAGCATTGAAAATCGAGCCAGATTCTGCCGTCACATATTACAACTTAGGCAATGCTTTACATGAACTTGGGCGGCTTGATGAAGCGATGGATAGCTATCGAAGAACATTACAAATCCAACCAGATTTGATCGTGGCACATCTCAATCTTGGCAATGTTTTGCGTGAGCTTGGACAATTTGAGCAGGCGTTGGCTTGCTATCGTCGCGTAATGGAAATTAAACCGGATTTCGCTGGAGTTTACTGTAATTGTGGCAATGTGTTGCTCGACCTTGGACAGGTTGATAACGCGATGGTGAGTTATCGTCAAGCATTTGATCATGCGATGGCGAATTATCGTCAAGGGTTGGAAATTCAATCGGATCTGACGGAAGCATATAGCTTCTTACTTTTCATACAAAATTATCAGCCGGGGCAATCTGCTGCAATGACGTTTGAAGCTGTTCAGCGTTTTGGTGAGTTGGTGTCGCGGCAAATTCAGCCTTACACTAACTGGCGTAGGGTAGCAAAACTTGGATCAAAATCAGAATCTACTCAGCGCTTGCGTGTGGGACTTGTTTCAGGGGATTTTGGTAACCATCCTGTTGGATATTTCGTTGAAGGCGTATTGGCTGCATGTGCCTCCAATGCCAATTCCAACGCTAATTTCAATGTCAATTCTTCTAGCAATTTGGAATTCATTGCTTATTCTACTTACTCTCGTAACGATGTATTAGCTCAACGAATTAAAGCGTGCTGTCATGGTTGGTATGCTGTGGCTCAATTGTCAGATCAGCAGTTGGCTCAAAAAATACATGACGATGGAATCGATATCTTAATTGATCTTTCTGGCCACACTGAGCATAACCGTTTGCCTGTGTTTGCCTATAAACCTGCGCCGGTGCAGGTGAGTTGGTTGGGCTATTTCGCTACCACAGGGGTGAAAACAATTGATTATTTGCTAGCTGATCCTTGGGTTTTGTTACCAGAGGAGGAGGTTTATTTCACCGAAAAAATTTGGCGATTACCGGAAACACGGTTGTGTTTTACTCCACCAG
>CAZMPS010000017.1:13742-15652 GCA_964568305.1 uncultured Burkholderiaceae bacterium | reverse complement strand
CTTTAGCCCCTTGCTGCGCAGAAGTTTGACCTTTTAATGCGGGCAAACGAATCAACACATTTTGCGCAGTACCAAAACTTTGCACCTGGCTATCGACATAACCCAAACCCGCAACAGTTTTTCGTATATTTTCAATATTCGCGGCCTGTGGATAATTCACCTCCATTACCGTACCACCAGTAAATTCGATCGATAAATGCAATCCTTTATGAAAAAGGAAAAACACAGCAGCAACAAAAGTAAGCACTGAAATCACGTTAAAAATCAACGCGTGCTTCATGAAGGGAATGTCTTTTTTAATACGGAAAAATTCCATGTTACGTCCTGTTTCTTGATATCTATATAAACAAACTCACAAATTCAAATAAATTAAAAATTAAATTTTTAACGCGGCTTCCAAATTTGTCCAATCGCAATGGATGTCAATTTCTTCTTACGGCCATACCATAAGTTGACGACTCCACGTGAAACAAATACCGCAGAAAACATGGAAGTTAGAATTCCCAAACAATGCACTACAGCAAAACCGCGCACCGGCCCTGAACCGAAGACTAATAGCGCGAAACCCACAATTAAAGTGGTCACATTCGAATCTAAAATCGTAGCCCAAGCACGATCAAAACCTGCCGCAATCGCAGCCTGTGCCGTATTGCCAGCACGCAACTCTTCTCTGATGCGTTCGTTAATCAAAACGTTGGCGTCAATCGCCATCCCTAGAGCCAAAGCAATTGCCGCAATACCAGGCAATGTCAATGTCGCCTGCAACAAGGATAGGAGCGCCAACAATAACAATACGTTGACCCCCAATGCCAATACACTGAAAAAACCAAACAACAGGTAATAACACATCATAAAAATAGCGATCGCAGCAAAGCCATACAGCGTTGCATTAAAACCGCGCTTGATATTGTCAGCACCCAATTGGGGTCCAATAGTTTTTTCTTCTATGATTTCCATTGGTGCCGACAAAGAACCCGCACGCAACAACAAAGCAAGGTCAGTAGCCGCCTCTGAATTTCCCATGCCAGTAATCTGAAAACGTGAACCCAACTCATCACGAATAGTAGCCACAGTTAATACTTCGCCTTTGTTTTTCTCAAACAACACGATAGACATAGCCTTGCCTATCTTGTTACGCGTAGCTTCCCGCATTTTGCGACCGCCATCACCATTCAAATCAATGCTGACAGCAGCCTGCTGATTTTGATCGAAACTTGCGGAAGCGCTGGAAATGTAATCACCAGTAATAATAGGATCTTTATAAAGAACAACTGGCGCACTTCTACCAACTTTGAATAACTCAGAACCCAAAGGAATGCTTGCCGTTTCTTCGGTACCACGCATTACGCTCTCATCCACCAAGCGTACTTCCAACGTCGCAGTACGACCAATGATGTCTTTAGCGCGTGCCACATCTTGTACGCCAGGTAACTCGACAACAATTCGATCCACATTTTGTCGTTGAATAATAGGTTCCGCCACACCAAGTTCATTCACACGTTTGGCCAAAGTCACGATGTTTTGTTGCACACCGTCATCAAGTGCTTTTTTCAATGCAGCTGCCTGCAAACTTACGACCAAATCTAGTGAACCGGATACTACATTCAGCGTTACATCTGACATTTGTGCGGCAAGAATCTGTTTTGCCTTAGCTTGCGTTTCTGCGTCACGGAATTGAATCACAACCGTATCACCATTGCGGCTAATGCCAGCATGACGCACATTTTTATCACGCAAAATACTTCGCACGCTGCTTTGTATCCCTTGCACACGCTTGTTAATCAATGCCTTTGTATCAACTTGCATCAAAAAATGCACACCGCCTCGCAAATCTAAGCCCAAATTCATTGGCAACGCGCGCAAACTTTGCAACCAATTTGGGGTATTGGGCATCAAATTAAACGCCAATA
>CAZMPS010000017.1:12831-13732 GCA_964568305.1 uncultured Burkholderiaceae bacterium | reverse complement strand
TTGATCTGTGTTCAAACCTTGTTCCAAAATCGCTTTCGCTTTGAACTGCGTATCAGTATCGGTAAATCGCACCCGTACCGTGGCTTGGGTACCATGCACCTCATAAAAGACGCTTTCTGATTTTAAGTGCGCCTTTTGTAGAGCTTGCTCGACCAAAGCAATCATGCTGCGCTCAACCTTAACGGTGGCTTTACCACTACTTACTTGCAGCGCGGGCGATTCACCGAAATAATTTGGTGCCGTATACAAAGCACCAAATAACAAGGTGACGAGAATAACGATGTATTTCCAGATGGGATAACGATTCATAAAACCCTAGTCGAACTAGTTAAATATTAAGAACTTAGAAACTCAGAAACTTAAGAAATTAGGAGGAAGATTACGTGATTAAGGGCACGCTATGCAGTGCCCTTAATATTTCATAACTCCATAAATTTCATAAATTTTTGATGCTGTCTTTCGGTAGCAAAGTGCTCACGGCAGATTTTTGCACAAGAATTTCAGTGCCATTTGCAATTTCCAAAGTAATGTAGGCATCAGACACTTTGGTAATTTTGCCAAGTATGCCGCCAGCAGTCACGACTTCATCGCCTTTTGCTAACGCATCCATCATGTTTTTTTGTTCTTTGTGACGCTTTACCTGTGGGCGTAACATTAAAAAATACAACACCAAGAACATGATGATGATAGGGAGAAAATTCGCAAAACTGCTACCCAAACCCGCAGCGCCAGCAGCATCTGCTGAAGCTTGTGCATAAGCATTAGAAATGAACATGGTGTCCCTTTAATTAATTTGATAATAAGAATAGTTAAAAAGCGTAAAAACAGCGCGGTATTTTAGCACCAGGCTGTGTAATGCCAATGCAACTTATAAAACTTATATGCTTTGTTGTCGTTCGGT
>CAZMPS010000017.1:0-12821 GCA_964568305.1 uncultured Burkholderiaceae bacterium | reverse complement strand
GTCCTAAAACGCACAACAAACGCCTGAAATTCTCCCACTTCGATAGCGGCACGCATTTCGCGCATCAACTGTAAGTAGTAATAAAGGTTGTGAATAGTATTCAAGCGCGCACCCAAAATCTCTTTGCTGCGATGTAAATGATGTAAATACGCACGCGAGAAATTACGGCAGGCATAACATCCACACGTTTCATCCAAAGGACGTTGATCATCCTTGTAACGCGCATTTTTGATTTTGATATCACCAAAGCGAGTAAACAGCCAACCATTACGCGCATTGCGGGTAGGCATCACACAATCGAACATATCGATCCCATTCGCTACGCCCGCTACCAAATCCTCAGGCGTGCCAACGCCCATCAAATAATGCGGCTTGTACGCTGGCAAGCGAGGGCCAATATGAGACAGCATGCGCATCATGTCTTCTTTGGGTTCACCGACCGACAAACCACCAATGGCGATGCCAGGAAAATCAATCTCCTCCAAACCCGCCAATGATTCTTCACGCAAATGTTCAAACATGCCACCTTGCACAATGCCAAAGAGCGCATTGGGATTTTCGCCTTGCGTAAACTCATCATACGAACGCTGCGCCCAACGCAAGGACATACGCATTGATTTTGCCGCTTCGTCATACTTTGCGGGACGACCATCGATTTCATAGGGAGTACATTCATCGAATTGCATCACGATGTCCGAATTCAACGCACGCTGAATTTGCATCGACACTTCCGGCGATAAAAATAATTTATCGCCATTCAGGGGCGATGAAAAATGCACACCCTGCTCGGTAATCTTGCGCATTGCACCTAATGAAAATACTTGGAAGCCACCTGAATCCGTCAAAATCGGCTTATCCCAACTCATAAAAGCGTGCAAGCCACCAAACTTCTTAAGCACATCGGTACCAGGCCGCAACCACAAGTGAAACGTATTTCCTAGCACAATCTGCGCATCAATTTCTTTTAACTCAAGCGGAGACATCGTCTTGACTGAACCATAGGTACCAACCGGCATGAAAATCGGTGTTTCGATCACACCGTGATTCAGCGTCAAGCGGCCACGACGCGCTTTGGTTTGGCCACTTTCATCGGTTTTGAGTAATTCAAAATTCAGCATATTTTTACTTCCCGCGTATTTTTTATTGCACGTATTTCACTTATTTCAAACCACAGATTTCACGCACGTTAGCAACATCGCATCCCCATAACTAAAAAACCGATATTCCTTGTCAATCGCATGTTGATAAGCCGCGCGCATGCATTCATAACCAGCAAAGGCCGAGACCAGCATGAGCAGGGTCGATTTGGGCAAATGGAAATTGGTAATCAAACGTGTCACGGTTTTAAAGGTATAACCAGGCGTAATGAATAAATCAGTATCGCCACTACCAGCCTGCAGTGTGCCTGATTGCGAGGCGGATTCCAGCGCGCGCAAACTAGTAGTGCCGACTGCCACCACGGCACGACCCGCCGCTTTGGCTGCTTGCACGGCATCGACTGTTGCTTGCGGCAAGGTGTACCACTCAGTGTGCATTTTGTGCTCGGCTAAATTTTCATGCCGCACTGGCTGAAATGTCCCTGCGCCGACATGCAAGGTCACGTAGGCAAATTGCACGCCCATGTCGGCCAATTTGTTTAATAAGGCTTGATCGAAATGCAAACCCGCGGTTGGCGCCGCCACAGCTCCGGCCACTTTGGAATACACGGTTTGGTAACGTGTTTCGTCAAATTCATTGGCCTCATGGCTGATGTAAGGCGGCAATGGCAACCGGCCATGCGCTTCTATTAATTCAAACACATCCGATGGAAACGATAATGTATAAAACTCCCCAACACGCTCGCCAACCACGACGTCAAACGCATCTGCCAAGCGTATTGTGCTGCCTGCTGCTGGTGATTTTGAGGCACGAATTTGCGCATAAACGGTACGATTATCCAGCACACGCTCGATCAACACTTCTACCTTGCCACCGCTTTCTTTTGCACCGAAAAAACGCGCTTTTAATACCCGGGTATCGTTAAACACCAACACATCTCCAGGGGATAGTTGCGTGACGATATCGGTAAAACTGCGATCGATTAAATGATCGCCATCAACATGCAATAAACGGGAAGCGGTGCGTTCTGGCAAAGGCAATTGCGCAATGCGTTCTTGCGGCAAATCAAAATCAAAGTCTGAAAGCGAATACATAGTGTGGGACGGCTGAAAAATAGCTGAAATAATGTAAATATTAAGATCGTACAAATACGTACAATAAGCAAACTCGCCATTTTACGCTGCGCCGCCACTTTCATCACCTTTCATCATCTTCATGACCAACATGCCAGCACCTGAGCAAAACACACCCAAAGCCACGCCAACTAGCAAAATAAGCAAAGTTAGCAAATCGCGTGAAAAACTCATCAAACTGTGTTTATCAACGGATATGGCGTTGGTATTGCATTTGCCCATGCGTTATGAAGACGAAACAAAAATCACCTCCATCCGCGCTGCCAGCCTTATGCATGGTGCAATGGTACAAGTGGAAGGCATAGTCAATACATGCACGATTCATGCGCAACAACGCAAACAACTCATCCTGACTTTGGCTGATGAGTCGGGACAATTAAGCATCCGCTTCCTGCATTTTTACGCCAGTCAGGTTAAACAACTGGCAGCAGGAACCAGAATACGTGTTCGAGGTGAAATACGACATGGATTTTTTGGTAGCGAAATGGTACATCCGAGCTACAAAATCATTCTGGAAGGCACCCCTCTGCCCACTACGCTGACTCCTGTTTATCCAGCTGGCGAAGGCCTGTCGCAAACCTTTTTACGTAAAGAAATTGCCATCGCCATGGCACGCATTGATTGGCAAGATACCTTGCCGCCAACATTACGAAATCAATATGGTCTATTGGATTTTGAGACAGCAATCCGATTGCTACATAATCCTGGCCCAGAAATTGATGAACATGCCTTATCCAATCGATCCCATCCGGCCTGGATACGGATGAAATTTGATGAATTGCTGGCGCAACAATGTTCATTAAAACGCGCGCAAGCAGCACGGCGTTCGCAAAACGCTGCTGCTTTGCCGATTGTCGGTAGCCTGTCGCAGGCTTTTTTAAAAACATTGCCATTTACCTTAACCAATGCGCAACAACGCGTAGTAGAAGAAATCCGCGCGGATTTGTGCCTGCAATTCCCCATGCAGCGCTTGCTGCAAGGCGATGTCGGCAGCGGTAAAACCGTGGTTGCAGCGCTCGCTGCCGCGCAAGCGATTGATAGCGGCTTCCAAACCGTGTTGATGGCACCGACTGAAATTCTGGCCGAACAACATTTCCGTAAGATTGCTGCCTGGATGGAACCACTAGGCGTCACGCTGGCATGGTTGACTGGCAGTTTAAAAAAGAAAGAAAAAGAAAACGCACAGGCCTTGATTGCTTCCGGTGCTGCGCAATTGGTGATTGGTACGCACGCTTTAATCCAGGAAACAGTGCAATTCGCCAAGCTGGGCTTGGTGATCGTGGACGAGCAACATCGTTTTGGCGTAGGTCAACGCTTAGCTTTGCGCAATAAAGGCGGCGATCAACGCATGCCACATCAATTGATGATGTCCGCCACGCCCATCCCGCGTACGCTGGCGATGACGTATTACGCTGATCTGGAAGTCTCGACAATAGACGAACTCCCACCAGGCCGCAGTCCCATCGTCACCCGCACCATTGATCAAGAAAGACGTGAAGAAGTCATACAGCGAATACGCGCCGCTGCGCAAAATGGCCGTCAAATTTATTGGGTTTGCCCACTGATAGAAGAATCAGAAGCCTTGCAACTCCAAACTGCGACCGATACGCATACGATGCTGACAGCGGCTTTGCCAGAATTACAAATAGGCTTGGTACATGGCCGTTTAAAAACCAGCGAAAAACAAACCGTGATGGATGCTTTCATCCAAGGCAACATTCAACTACTGGTAGCGACCACGGTGATTGAAGTCGGCGTAGATGTCCCCAATGCCTCGTTGATGGTGATAGAACATGCTGAACGCTTTGGTTTGTCACAACTCCATCAGCTGCGCGGGCGCATCGGGCGTGGATCAGCAGCTAGCGTGTGCTTATTGCTATATCAAAGCCCGCTAGGCATGCAGGCAAAACAACGCTTATTGACCATGCGCTCCAGTACTGATGGCTTTGAAATCGCTCGTCAGGATTTAGCCCTACGCGGCCCCGGTGAATTCCTCGGTGCTCGGCAATCAGGTGTTGCTATGCTGCGTTTTGCTGATTTGGAAACCGATCAATGGCTAGTCGATCAAGCGCGTGATTTAGCACAAAGATTATTACGTGACGATCCGGTTACAGTAGAAGCGCATCTGGCACGCTGGATGGGAATGCGGGAGGAATTTTTGAAGGTGTAATTCGTCAATACGTAATTTTCCGTGACTAATGCAAGCAAAAAATACCGACTTTAAAAAGTCGGTATTTTGTAGAAATTTACTATTTTATGAATAAGCTTTGGCAACTCAACTTATTTAGCCAACTGCCCGTCCACACAACTCTCAAACAACTCTTGAGATGATTTGTCGGCACAAGCAGCGAAAGCTTTTTGCACTTTTGCACACTCAGCAGGGTTGTCTTTTAATGTTTGATCATCACAAGCAGTTTTTGGCGCCACAAACTGAGCGCTCGCCATAGAAGATGCCACACTTAATGCAATGCCAATTAACAAGGTAGATAAGCCTTTTTTCATGATAATCCCGACAAAGTTGATAACAATATATCGATTTAATGTACTTAAACACTTAGCATTTTCAACACATAAATTATTGTAATTTTGTGTCGAGACATGATTCATCAATCACCACTTTATGTCAATCAGCTTATAACAGCATGCCAACAATTCTCATGCCAATTTTAATGCGTAATTACTAATCCAAGGTCTGCTGATACCGCCGCATTGCCAACACCCCCATCACCAGCATAAAAACGGCGATCGGCCACAAATTGGGTAAGATTTCCAACACACCATTTCCCTTTAGCAAAATGCCCCGCACGATGCGCAAGAAATGTGTGAGTGGTAGTAATTCCCCTATCGCTTGTGCCCATTGCGGCATACCACGAAAAGGAAACATAAACCCCGACAACAACAAAGATGGTAAAAAGAAGAAGAAGGTCAGTTGCATCGCCTGCAATTGGCTTTTTGCAATCGTAGAGAATGTAAAACCAACTGCCAAATTGGCAGCAATATATACAACCAGCGCAGTAGATAATAAAGCGATGCTGCCTATCATTGGGACGTCAAACAAAACGCGTGCAGCCAATAAAATGACGGCGACTTGCACATAACCGATCAAAATATAAGGTGCAATTTTCCCAGCCATGACCTCAAACGGACGCACTGGTGTCGCCAATAAATTTTCCATCGTGCCACGTTCACGCTCTCTGGTCATCGCCAACCCTGTCATCATTACCATGGTCATGGTAAGAATCACGCCGATTAATCCCGGTACGATGTTGTAACGAGATAAGCCTTCCGGGTTATAGCGACGCTGCACACGCACTTCAAATGGCGCATTGGTTACCTGCAAATGCGACAACACTCCCTTCAAATCATGACTTAATGCCTGTCGACCAATATCATTCACGGCAGCAACCACATTCCCAGAAGCTCCCGGATCCGTCGCATCTGCAGCCAACAATACTGCTGGCTGTTCACCGCGCACCAAACGACGAGAAAAATCGGCAGGAATCACTAATACAAATTGTACATCCCCTTGATTCAATAATTGATTGGCAAGCTGCTCACTATGCAATTTATGCGTAACACGAAAATAGGACGAATTCTCCAAACCCGCCACAAAACTGCGCGAGAACTCGCTCTGATCTGCCGTCACTAACGCCAATGGCATGTTCTTAGGATCGGTGTTAATAGCAAATCCAAACAAAATCAATTGGATGATAGGAACAACAATCATCATGGCAAAAGTCAATCGATCACGCCGCATTTGGCGAAATTCTTTTTGCAAAACAGCGATAAAACGAGACCAACTCATTCAATTTACCTCATGCTCAATTAACTCAATTAGCTTAATTAGCTTAATTAGCTTAATTACGCGTAATTATCCTTAGCGCTTTGCATCAATGCGATGAACACATCTTCCAAGCTAGTAGCGATTGGCGCTACTGCAATTCCGTTATTCGAATAAGGCAGCAATACCGCATCAAGAATCGCTTTTGAATGCGCACTGACATGCAAGGCCGCACCAAATGAAGCCACGGTACGAATACCCTCGTGCGTGCGTAAGACATTGGCCAAAGCAGCCAGACCATGACCAGTAATGCTATACGTTTGTAATCTTGCATCTGCAATCAATTGATTGGCAGCCCCCTGGGCTAACAAACGGCCATAAGAAATATAGGCAAGAGAATGACAACGCTCAGCCTCATCCATGTAATGCGTCGATACCAGCACCGTCAAACCACCCTCAGCCAATTCATGCAAATGATCCCAAAACTCGCGTCGGGCCTTGGGATCAACACCAGCCGTTGGCTCATCCAACAACAATAATTTGGGGTCATGTAACAAACAACTTGCTAACGCCAGCCGCTGCTTCCAGCCGCCCGATAACGAAGCTGCTAATTGAGTACGACGACTGGTTAAACCCAACTGCTCTAGAGTAGCCGCAACTTTTGCCTGGCGATTCGGAACTTGATAAATACGCGCAATAAAATCGAGATTTTCAGCAATACTCAAATCTTCATACAAACCAAATTTTTGAGTCATATAGCCGACATGACGTTTGATGTTTTGAGTTTCGCGTCGAATGTCATAACCCAAGCAAGTCCCCTCACCTTCGTCTGGCGTCAGCAAACCACACAACATGCGTATGGTCGTGGTCTTACCACTTCCATTTGGACCAAGAAACCCGTAAATCCGTCCTTGTTCAACTTGCATATCAAAATGATCAACCACAGCACGACCACCATAATGCTTAGTCAGCCCACGCACATCAATGATGGGCGCAACCAATTTTTTGTCATCGTTTTGCATCATTACTGTGCTGATACTGGTTTTGAGGATTGTAAGGGTTGCGAAGATTGCGATGTTTTCGACGCTGCTGGTACAGTCGCCAACCTAATTTCAAGTGGTTGACCTGGATGTAAACGCACCGCATCTTTTATTGCAGGACGCGCCTCCACCATAAAAACCAGATTACTGCGATTTTCTTTGCTATAAATTAATGGTGATGTGTATTCAGCACTAGGCGAAATAAAGCTGATTTTGGCTGCAATTGGCGTACCACACGCATCGCATTGCAGCGCAACATCTTGGCCAATACGCAGCGTTCCCAACTGCAACTCAGGAACGAAAAAACGTGCCTTAATATTCTGTGGTGGTAACAAACTCAGTACTGGACTGCCTGCGGGCACCCATTCTCCCTCGCGATACAACACATCAGCAACAGTGGCAGCGACTGGTATGCGCTGTGTTTTTTGCAACAAGCGCCAATTAACCTGTTCAAGTTGTGCTTGCGCGGCATTGAGTGTCCGCTCTGCAGCTTGAATTTCATCACTACGAGCACCTAATTTAGCCATACGTATTTGGGCACGTAACTCTTTCAAACGTGATTGATCACGCTGAGCGGCGGCTGAAGATTCATCCAAACGCGCAGGAGAAACAAACTGTGCTGCCACAAGTTTCTTTTGCCGCGCTAAATCGGCCTCTGACAAACGGGATATAGCTTCAGCTTGAGCCAGCTGCGCCTCCATCGCGGCGACTTCATCCGGCCGCTTACCTTTCTTTAAATCCGCCAATTGTGCTTGCGCCCGTTTGACTTGAAAATCTGCCTCAGCACGTGCTGCCCGTTCACTATCTTGCTCCAACACAAAAGCTGGCGCATTCTGTGCTGCTTTATCGCCACGCTGCACATACACCTTGCTCAACGCACCACCTAACGGCGCTGATAGCCGTACGTATTCCGCTTCGGCATAACCGGAGAAATAATCGTTCGATTGTTTAGTACACCCGATTAATCCGATGGTCGCTGCCATGATTATTGCTATCGCAATTGGCATATTCAAGCTCAACCTATGGGGCAAACATCCCCCCCTTTTTTCTTTATCGATAAGATTGCTAGTGGTATTGAACGCATTGTTGAACATAGATCTTTTCCGCCTGACTACTTAATACTTAAAATGTCGATAAATATTTTGCACAACGCCCCATATTATTCTTAATTCATACATTATTGGTTGTAATTATTCGCAAATAGTGACAGCCAACTAGTGATCATCAACTAGTTACATTAACTCTCATGCTCAATCAATCCACCATGCTGCTTTATGCACGCCTCGTTCGACTTGATAAACCCATCGGCATTTTGCTACTGTTGTGGCCCACTCTGATTGCGCTATGGCTGGCATCCAACGGTCAACCCAACTGGCAACTGCTGGTCATCTTTTTTCTTGGTACTGTCCTAATGCGATCAGCGGGTTGCGCCATCAATGATTTTGCAGATCGTGATATTGACAAACATGTGCAACGCACCGCCCAACGCCCAATTACCAGCGGCCAAATTAGTGCGCGTTCTGCCTTATTCATCGCCTTACTTCTCAGCCTGTTGGCTTATGCCTTAATTTTGCCGCTGAATACGCTAACCAAACAATGCGCGCTTGTCGCTGTCATCATTGCTGGGACTTATCCTTATTTCAAACGCTTCTTCGCTATTCCACAGGCTTATTTAGGCATTGCATTTGGCTTTGGTATTCCCATGGCTTTTGCCGCTGTGCAAAATACCATTCCGGCTAGCGCTTGGTTATTACTCACCGCCAATATTTTTTGGGCTGTCGCCTACGATACCGAATACGCGATGGTTGATCGCGATGATGATTTAAAAATCGGCATCAAAACATCGGCCATCACGTTTGGTCGTTACGACGTTGTCGCCATCATGCTGTGTTACTTCGCTATGTTTACCATCACGTTCATAGTCGGGTGGGAGTACGGTTTGCGCCATTGGTTTGTAGCAGGATGGTTGATCGCAATAGGTTGCGCGATTTACCACTATTTTTTAATTCGCCGTCGTAATCGGGACCATTGTTTTACGGCATTTCGACACAATAATTGGCTGGGAGCGGCAATTTTTGCTGGTATTGCACTCGACTACGCGTTACGATAACGCTCCAATTGAGTAATACTACACAGCAATACTCATCAAAAAATCAACAAAATTTCTCATAAAACAAGATTGCCACGCAGCCTGATTTGCTTGATTTTTTAGGAAGCACAATGCCTCCTACCGTTTAAACAACATGTACTAACCCGGCTTCTCACAACTACGAAGGGATGTTCAATATGAGCTCACACGATACAAGTACACAACACGAAAATAATGAAACACGTGACAAATTGATGAGCGACCTAAAAATGGTCATTCATGATGCAGAGGATTTACTCAAAAACACTGGCCACCAAACTGGTGAAAGCTTTAAAAATGCCAAGGCAAAGTTTGAGTCAACATTGGCGAACGCCAAAACACAATTGAAATCCCTGGAAGAAACCGTTATTTACAAAGCTAAAGATGCCGCTTTAGCGACGGACCGTTACGTTAAAGACCACCCATGGCAATCAGTAGGCCTAGGCGCTTGCGTTGGCCTTATTGTCGGATTATTAATCTCACGCAAATAATCTTATGGCAATTGCGGAATCGGCAATACGGATAATAGGGGGGGTGGTTTCTCTCATTCAAACCCGCCTTAAACTGATCGCGATTGAAGTAGAAGAGGAGTCCTTGCGACTCTTCTCCTATGCCGTGGCCATCTTGGCCGCCATGTTTTGTTTAGGTATCGCGGTTTTACTCAGCATTTTGCTCGTTATCATTATTTATTGGGATACACACAGAATCACCGCTTTGTTATCCCTAATCGGATTTTTTGCTGTGATTGGCGGCATTATCAGCTGGAAAGTCTTCCATGCTTATCGCAGAAAACCACCACTACTGACGCACACATTAGCAGAGTTATCCAACGACTTAGCCCAGCTCAAATCGACTTCCCATGAATAAGCGAAAGATGTTAGCGCAACAGCGCCGAATCTTACTAGCGCAAAGTGCCGTACAACGCGAGCTACTTGCCAACCAAGTACACGCACTGATGCGCCCACTATCATGGGTAGACAAAGGATTGACTTTAATCCAACGTGTAAAAAAACCGGCCATGCTAGCCGGCTTTATCTTCAGTCTGCTCACCCTCAAATCACAAGGCTTGCCACCACTCATCAGCAAAAGCTTCATGGTATGGCAAACCACCCGCCGCCTCATACCGACAGTACGTGAAATCATTGCGCGGTTTCGTGCTTGATTTACCGCCGTCCAAACTCCACTCCCAACTCCCGACTACGCTCAGCGGCTGCTTTCATTGCCTGAATGATGGCATGCTGCACATCACTGTGAGCCATCGAAGTTAGGGCTGCATGTGTCGTCCCGCCTTTTGAAGTCACGCGTTCACGCAATACAGAAACTGGTTCTGATGATTGCTGCGCCAGCTGCGCTCCGCCAACAAAAGTAGCTAACGTCAATTGACGGCTTTGTTCTGCGGTTAAACCCATTTCCCGCGCTGCTTGTTGCATCGCTTCCATGAAATAAAAAATATACGCCGGTCCGCTGCCAGAAACGGCAGTGACGCTATCAATCAGGTTTTCTTCTTCTAACCACAAAGTACTGCCAACGGCGGTCATGATGGCATCGGCCATGGCCCGTTGCGATGGTGAAACACCAGCCACGGCGAACATGCCGGTGATGCCTTGACCAATCAAGGCTGGGGTATTGGGCATACTGCGTACGATCGCGCTATAGCCATTTAGCCAGCGCGATAAATCGGTGCTACGTATGCCAGCAGCAATGGATAACAACAATGGCGATTGCGGTGAAATGTGTGGTCGCAATAAGGTCAGCGCTTCTTGCATTTGCTGTGGTTTGACGGCTAGTACGATCACGTCACATGTTGATACTGTGACATCAATTTGTGGAGAAACTGTGACGCCAAATTGTTGTTTTAACTTATCCAATGCATCGGGATTGATATCGATGACATGAATCTGATGGCTCTCTTCTTTTGCCCCTGCAACTTTTCCAACCAAACCTGCGATTAAAGCAGTAGCCATATTGCCGCCGCCGATAAAACCTATTTTCATGTCTTTTCCTTATTTTTGATTACCATAATCCCGTTGCCCAAAAATGGCGCTGCCAATACGCACCATCGTAGCGCCTTCTGCAATCGCAGCCTGCATATCGCCTGACATGCCCATGGACAAGGTATCAAGGATGAATAAATCGGATAATTGATCGAATAATTGCCGCATTTGGCGAAATGGTAAATGCCGCGCTTGCTCGTCATCGCAGGGGTCGGGGATTGCCATTAAGCCGCGTAAGCGTAAGTTTGGCAGAGTGACAATGACGTGCGCCAACTCTATCGCTTGATGACTGGCAAGCCCGCTTTTTCTCTCGCTTCCAGCAATGTTGATTTGCAAACACACGTTCAATGGCGGCAATTGAGGCGGTCTTTGTTCGGATAAACGACGAGCGATTTTTTCGCTAGCTAAGGATTGCACCCAATCAAAGTTTTCTGCAATCAAGCGCGTTTTGTTGCTTTGAATCGGGCCAATGAAGTGCCACTCCAACAGCAAATCGGGGCGTATTGTGCGCACTGCAGCTATTTTCTGTACAGCTTCTTGCACATAATTTTCTCCAAAAGATCGTTGCCCCGCCAAAGCAGCTGCGATCACGGCATTGGCGTCAAAGGTTTTGGAAACGGCTAACAAATCGACCGAATACGTTAAATGTGCAGCCTGCGCTGCCGCAACAATACTTGCACGCACTACTTGCAGGTTGTGAGAAATTGCAGACATAATCAGTTAACTTTATTCACTTCATCTACTTTATTTACTTTATTCAAAGCAACTTGGGATTATAAATGGACATCGCAGAATTACTGGCGTTCTCAGTCAAGAACAATGCTTCCGATTTACATTTGTCCGCTGGCTTACCGCCTATGATACGGGTACATGGCGACGTGCGTCGCATCAATCTACCACCATTGGAACATAAAGATGTGCATGACATGGTGTATGACATCATGAATGATATGCAACGTAAGATTTATGAAAAAAACCTGGAAATCGATTTTTCATTCGCCATTCCAGGCTTGGCTCGCTTTCGTGTAAATGCCTACAATCAAGAACGTGGTGCAGCGGCCGTCATGCGTACCATTCCATCCAAAGTACAGACATTAGAAGAGTTGAATTGCCCCAAGATTTTTACCGATCTGGCAACCAAACCGCGAGGCTTGGTGCTGGTAACCGGTCCAACCGGCTCAGGCAAATCCACTACGCTCGCGGCCCTAATCAACCATATCAATGAAAATACCTATGGGCACATCCTTACCATAGAGGATCCGATCGAATTCGTGCATGAAACTAAAAAATGTCTGATCACTCAACGGGAAGTCGGACCACATACACTCTCATTCAGCAATGCGCTACGTTCTGCCTTGCGTGAAGATCCAGACGTGATACTGATTGGTGAGTTACGCGATCTGGAAACCATTCGCCTGGCACTGACTGCCGCAGAAACTGGTCATTTGGTATTTGCGACGTTGCACACATCTTCTGCTGCCAAAACCATTGACCGCATCATCGACGTCTTCCCTGCAGATGAAAAAGAGATGGTGCGCACCATGTTGTCTGAATCGCTGCAGGCTGTCATTTCACAAGTTTTGCTCAAAACGAAAGATGATGCCGGCCGTATCGCAGCGCATGAAATTATGATTGCCACACCAGCAG
>CAZMPS010000016.1:0-16074 GCA_964568305.1 uncultured Burkholderiaceae bacterium | reverse complement strand
TCGTGGTATGGTGAAAGTTGTTAATGCTGATTTGTATAAAGGTCGTCCATTTCCAGGGTTGGTTGAGAAAAAATCAAAGAGCGCTGGTCGTAATAACAATGGTCATATCACTACACGTCATATCGGTGGTGGCCATAAACAACACTATCGTGTTATAGACTTTGTGCGTGCCAAAGATGGTATTGCGGCCAAAGTTGAGCGAATTGAGTACGATCCTAATCGTACTGCAAATATTGCGTTATTGTGTTATGCCGATGGTGAGCGTCGTTATATTATCGCAAGTAAGGGATTGTCTGTTGGTGACCAATTAATGAGTGGTTCCGGGGCCCCTATTAAACCTGGCAATTGTTTGCCGATTAGAAATATTCCAGTTGGTACAACAATGCACTGTGTTGAGATGTTGCCTGGTAAGGGGGCGCAGATAGCGCGCTCTGCAGGTGCGGCTGTTGTGTTGATGGCTCGTGATGCTACTTATGCTCAGGTACGTTTGCGATCGGGTGAGGTGCGGCGTATACATGTCGAATGTCGTGCTACTGTTGGTGAGATTGGTAATGGTGAGCATAACTTGCGCAAGATTGGTAAGGCTGGTGCTATGCGTTGGCGTGGTGTGCGTCCTACGGTTCGTGGTGTAGTGATGAATCCTGTGGATCATCCTCATGGTGGTGGTGAGGGTAAAACTGCTGCTGGTCGTCATCCTGTATCTCCATGGGGGCAGCAAACCAAGGGTAAGAAGACGCGTCGAAATAAGCGCACCACTTCAATGATCGTTTCACGTCGTGGTAAGAAATAAGGATAATACATGACACGTTCACTAAAAAAAGGGCCATTTTGTGATGCCCATTTGATAAAAAAGGTTGAGTCTGCTCAAGCAACTAAAGATAAAAAACCAATTAAAACATGGTCGCGTCGTTCTACCATAATGCCAGATTTTATTGGTTTAACTATAGCAGTCCATAATGGCAAGTTGCATGTCCCGGTTTATATCTCTGAAAATATGGTTGGTCATAAGCTTGGTGAATTTGCTTTGACTCGTACTTTTAAAGGTCATGCTGCTGATCGAAAGGCTAAGAAATAAGGTCTGATGATGGAAACTAAAGCAATTCTCCGTGGTGTGCACTTGTCGGCTCAAAAAGGCCGTTTAGTTGCTGACCAGATCCGTGGTAAGCAAGTTAATCAAGCTCTGAATATTCTATATTTTAGCCCTAAAAAAGGTGCTGCTATTATTAGGCGTGTATTAGAATCTGCGATTGCTAATGCCGAGCATAATGATGGTGCTGATATTGACGAGTTAAAAATTACAACTATTTATGTTGAGAAAGCTGCGGTCTTAAAGCGTTTTACAGCACGAGCCAAAGGACGTGGCGATCGTATATCTAAGCAATCTTGTCACATTTATGTGACTGTCGGTAATTAAGGGGCACGTGATGGGGCAGAAAATACATCCAACTGGTTTTCGTCTTGCGGTTACCCGTAATTGGGCGTCGCGCTGGTATGCGGGCAATGGTAATTTTGCGAGCATGCTTAATGAAGATTTAAAAGCACGTGTATACCTTAAGAAAAAACTAAAGAGTGCATCCGTTGGACGCATTGTTATTGAACGTCCGGCAAAAAATGCTCGATTTACTATTTATAGTTCACGTCCTGGTGTGGTAATTGGGAAAAAAGGCGAGGACATAGAAGTTTTGAAGGCCGATTTGACTAAGATAATGGGCGTGCCTGTGCATGTTAATATCGAAGAGATTCGTAAGCCTGAAGTTGATGCGCAGTTGATTGCTGATTCTATTTCTCAGCAATTAGAGAAGCGTATTATGTTTCGGCGTGCTATGAAGCGTGCAATGCAGAATGCAATTAGACTCGGTGCAAAAGGTATTAAGATTATGTCATCCGGTCGTTTAAATGGTATTGAGATTGCGCGCAAAGAGTGGTATCGCGAAGGTCGTGTTCCTCTTCATACGTTACGTGCAGATGTTGATTATGGTACTAGTGAGGCGCAAACAACATATGGGATTATCGGTGTTAAAGTTTGGGTTTACAAAGGCGATTCTTTACTCAATACCGATACGTCGGCGTTAGATGTTGCGCTTGATGAGGATAAAAAACGTCGTGGTGCACGTAGAGATGATTCTAAACCCATCTTGGCCCGTCCTCGTTCGAAGAAAGTGGATAATCAAGTCGCTAGCCCTGTCGTCGCACCTAATTCGCTTAATAATACCGTTAAACGTGTTCGAGTTAAAAAATCAGATGCCACTGGTGTTGATGGTTTGTTAGTCGGATTGTCTGAAAAGGCAGGAGAATAATCATGTTGCAACCAGCACGTAGAAAATATCGTAAAGAACAAAAAGGTCGTAATACAGGAATTTCTCATTCTCGTGGAACTTCTGTATCTTTCGGTGAGTTTGGTTTAAAAGCTGTTGGCCGTGGTCGTATTACCGCTCGTCAAATTGAAGCTGCTCGTCGTGCAATGACGCGGCATATAAAGCGTGGTGGACGGATTTGGATACGTATTTTTCCAGATAAACCTATTTCACAAAAACCCGCGGAAGTGCGTATGGGAAATGGCAAGGGCAGTCCGGAATACTACGTTGCCGAGATTCAGCCGGGAAAGGTGTTGTACGAAATGGATGGTGTTGATGAGGCGTTGGCAAGAGAGGCATTTCGTTTAGCTGCAGCTAAATTGCCGTTGTTGACAACATTTGTTGTTCGCCAAATCGGTCAATAAAGGAGGGGCCATGAATATATCTGAACTTCGTGGTAGAGACCAAGAAAGTTTGAATAAAGAGTTGAATGAGTTGCTCAAAGCTCAATTTGGTCTACGTATGCAAATTGCCACGCAGCAATTAAATAACACTTCGCAGCTAAAGAAGGTACGTCGTGATATTGCACGTATGAAGACAGTGATAAATCTGAAGGGCGGGAAATAATGAATAATCAAGTAAAAAAGTTATTAAAGCGCACCTTGGTTGGCAAAGTGGTTTCTGATAAAATGGACAAGACTGTTACTGTTTTAATAGAGCGCCATGTTAAGCATCCTTTGTATGGGAAGATTATTACGCGTTCGAGTACGTATCATGCTCATGATGAGACTAATCAGATTAAATCTGGTGATATGGTTGAAATCCAGGAGAGTCGTCCGATCTCGAAAACAAAAGCATGGACAGTAACTCGTTTGGTTCAGGTTGCGCAAATAGTTTAATAATTCTTGCGGTTGTAAAATTTTTGTGTTATAATTATAGAATTATTGTTTGTTTTTATGTGGTTTTGGGTTTGTCAGCCCAATCAGCTCGTAGTTTTTTGGGGCTGACGGGACCAAGACTGACCGTAAGCCCGCATGGTGCGGGTATAGCGGCTTAAGTTGGGAAAGAAAATAATATGATTCAAACTGAAAGCCGGCTTGAGGTTGCTGACAACACTGGCGCAAAAGAGGTTTTGTGTATTAAGGTGTTGGGTGGGTCTAAGCGTCGTTATGCTGGGATTGGCGATATTATTAAGGTAGCTGTTAAAGTTGCCGTGCCTCGTGGGCGTGTTAAAAAAGGTGAAATTTACAATGCGGTTGTTGTTCGTACTGCAAAGGGTGTTCGTCGTCAAGATGGTTCCTTGATAAAGTTTGATAGTAATGCCGCCGTGTTGTTGAATGCTAAGCTTGAGCCGATAGGGACTCGTATTTTTGGTCCTGTTACTAGGGAGCTGCGGACAGAACAGTTCATGAAGATTGTGTCGCTCGCGCCAGAAGTTTTGTAAGGGGTTGCAATGAATAAAATTCAAAAAGGCGATGAAGTTGTTGTTTTGGCTGGGAAAAATAAAGGCAGGCGTGGTGTTGTGGAGCGATCTATTGGCTCTGACTTTGTTGTTGTGGCTGGTGTTGGTGTTGCCAAAAAGCAGTGAGGCCTAATCCTGCAATTAATGTAATTGGCGGCATTGTTGATAAATTGATGCCAATTCATGTCTCTAATGTTGCAGTTTTTAATGTTGGGGCTGGTAAGGCAGATCGTGTTGGTTTTAAGATTGTGGATGGTAAAAAAGTCCGCATTTTTAAATCAAATGGTGAAGTTGTTAAGGTTTAGTAAATCATGACTCGTCTTCAAAAATTTTATAAAGAAAAAGTCATTGCTGATTTAATTTCTAAGTTTTCGTATGAGTCTCCAATGGAGGTTCCTCGTCTTGTTAAAGTTACCCTTAATATGGGGTTGTCTGAGGCGGTTTCGGATAAAAAGATTATTGAACATGCGGTGAATGATTTGACCAAAGTTGCTGGACAAAAGCCTGTTGTGACAAAAGCGCGTAAGGCGATCGCCGGTTTTAAAATTCGTGAGGGATATCCAATTGGTTGTATGGTAACTTTGCGTGGTGCTCGTATGTATGAGTTTTTGGATCGTTTAATTACGGTTGCTTTGCCGCGTGTACGTGATTTTCGTGGTGTATCTGGTCGGTCTTTTGATGGTCGTGGTAATTATAATATCGGGGTTAAAGAGCAAATTATTTTTCCCGAGATCGAGTATGACAAAATAGATGCGTTGCGTGGCATGAATATTAGCGTCACGACGACAGCAAAGACCGACGATGAGGCAAAAGCACTCCTCGCCGCATTTAAATTTCCGTTCAGAAACTGAGGTCGCCATGGCAAAATTGGCACTGATTAACCGTGAACAAAAGCGTGCAAATCTAGTAAAGAAGTATTCTGCTAAGCGCGTTGAGTTGAAGTCTATTATCGATGATCAGTCTAGGTCTGAGGAGGAGCGTTATTATGCCCGTCTCAAACTTCAGGCTTTGCCGCGAAACGCAAATCCAACGCGTCAGCGCAATAGGTGTGTACTCACCGGTCGTCCTCGAGGTACTTTCCGTAAATTCGGTTTGGGCCGCACAAAGCTCCGTGAAATAGCCATGCGTGGTGAAATTCCGGGTATGACAAAAGCAAGCTGGTAATGGGAGATATGCAATGAGTATGAGCGATCCTATCGCCGATATGTTAACTCGTATACGTAATGCCCAAGGGGTGCAAAAAACTACAGTGGTAATGCCGTCTTCAAGAATAAAGGTTGCTATTGCTGATGTTTTAAAAAACGAAGGTTACATTGAAGATTTTATGGTTGTAACAGTGGCGAATAAAGCAGAGCTTAAAATTGCTTTGAAGTATTATGTTGGTCGTCCTGTTATTGAGCGTTTGGAGCGTGTATCTCGTCCTGGGTTGCGTATATATAAAGGGAAAGATGAAATTCCAAATGTTATGAATGGTTTGGGTGTGGCGATTGTTTCCACTCCTAAAGGTGTAATGACAGATCGCAAAGCGCGTGCAGTTGGTGTCGGTGGCGAAGTTATTTGCTACGTCGCCTAAGGAGTAAGAAATGTCTCGAGTAGCTAAAATGCCGATAGCATTACCTGCTGGTGCTGAGGTCACGGTCACATCAATTTTGATTACAATCAAAGGGCCACTAGGTTCCCTTAGTCAGAAATTAAGTGGTTTGGTTAAAATTGAAAATAATAGTGGAATTTTAAGTTTTGTTGCGATGAATGATAGTCGTGAAGCAAATGCGATGTCAGGTACGCTTCGTGCATTGGTTAATAACATGTTAATTGGTGTTACGAAGGGTTTTGAAAGAAGGCTCACCTTAGTTGGCGTTGGGTATAAGGCGCAAGTGCAAGGAGATAAGCTGAATTTGTCTTTAGGTTTTTCCCATCCGGTGGTTCATCAAATGCCTGAAGGAGTGAAGTGTGATGTGGCAACGCCGACAGAAATTCTGATTAAAGGAATTGATAAACAGAAGGTGGGGCAAGTTGCTGCCGAGGTTCGTGCTTATCGTAAACCGGAGCCGTATAAAGGTAAAGGTGTTCGTTATTTGGACGAAGTGGTAAAAATCAAAGAAACTAAGAAGAAGTAATAAAGGTTGCTGATTATGGATAAAAAACAATCACGATTGCGTCGAGGACGTCAAACCCGTGTCAAAATTGCTGAATTAAAGGTAAATCGTCTTTGCGTCCATCGAACTAATTTGCACATTTATGCAAACTTGATCAGTCCAGATTCAAAAGTTCTCGTTTCTGCTTCCACTTTAGAAGCGGATGTTAAGTTGGAGCTGGTAGGTAAGTCTGGTAAAGGTGGAAATGTTGCAGCCGCTTCGTTGGTTGGTAAACGGGTTGCTGAAAAAGCGTTGAGAGCTGGAATAGTCGAGATTGCATTTGATCGTTCTGGATTTCGTTACCATGGTCGAGTAAAGGCGTTGGCGGAAGCTGCGCGTGAGGCTGGTTTGAAGTTTTAAGAAAGAATTGTCATGTCAAAAATGCAAGCGAAGACGCAAAGTGATAGGCCAGATGATGGTCTGCGCGAGAAAATGATTGCGATTAATAGAGTAACTAAGGTTGTAAAAGGTGGACGTATTATGGGTTTTGCAGCCTTAACTGTTGTTGGTGATGGTGATGGTCGAATCGGTATGGGTAAGGGTAAGTCAAAAGAAGTGCCTGTCGCTGTGCAAAAGGCAATGGAAGAGGCCCGTCGTAATATGCTCAAAGTATCTTTGAAGAAGGGTACTTTACAGCATACTGTTATAGGTAAACATGGCGCATCTCAAGTTTTGATGAGTCCTGCTAAAGAAGGTACTGGTGTAATTGCGGGGGGGGCTATGCGTGCGATATTTGAGGTTATGGGTGTTACAGATATCGTGGCTAAATCTACCGGTTCTAGCAATCCGTACAATATGGTTCGTGCGACTTTAAATGGTTTGTCAAAAATGAGTGCGCCTTTTGAGATTGCGGCAAAGCGTGGTAAATCTGTCGAAGAAATTTTTGATTGAGGTAAAGGTATGAGTGGCACAATTAAAGTTACATTAGTCAAAAGTTTGATAGGAACGCGTGCGACGCATCGTGCAACTGTTAAAGGGCTTGGTTTGCGTCGTGTTAACTCGGTTTCTGAATTGCAGGACACTCCATCGGTGCGCGGTATGATTAATAAGGTATCCTATCTCGTAAAAGTGATTGCGTAAATCTGTTTTTTAGTCGTGGGATAAATATGGAATTAAATACAATTCAACCAGCAGTTGGTGCTAAACATTCGAAGCGTCGTGTTGGGCGTGGTATCGGTTCTGGTTTGGGGAAAACCGCTGGTCGTGGTCATAAGGGGCAAAAGTCTCGTTCAGGTGGTTTTCATAAAGTTGGTTTCGAGGGTGGACAAATGCCTATGCAGCGTAGGCTTCCGAAGAGAGGGTTTAAATCTCTTTCATCTCCATTCCGATCTGAAGTGCGTTTATCGGATTTGGAGAAAATTCCTGTTGCCGAAATTGATATTGTTGTTTTAAAACAAGCTGGTTTCTTGTCTGTTTCTTCAAAAGATGTTCGCGTAATTTTGTCCGGAGAGATAACTAAGAAAGTAGTCCTGAAAGGTTTGGTGGTTACTAAAGGCGCGAAGGCTGTAATAGAATCTCTTGGTGGTTCAGTTCTTAGTTGATATTTTGGTGGCTTTGTCGGGGTGTTAATTGGTAATTAATTCTAAATTGTCGAGAAAATCTACGACAGGTTTTCCTTGGTGGCGTTTATCGTTCTTGTTGGCTGCTTTGGTTGTGTATCGTATTGGTGCTCATATTCCGGTCCCGGGGATTGATCCGATTCAGCTTTCTAGTTTATTTAAGCAAAACCAAGGTGGCATATTGGGGATGTTTAATATGTTTTCAGGGGGGGCGTTGTCGCGGTTTACAGTTTTTGCGCTCGGAATAATGCCTTATATTTCAGCTTCAATTATTATGCAATTGGCATCAATTGTTTCGCCTAAAATAGAATCTCTGAAAAAGGAAGGTGAGTCTGGTCGTCGAAAAGTTACACAATATACTCGTTATGGCACTTTTGTTTTGGCCTTGTTTCAGGCTTTAGGGATTGCGATTGCTTTGGAGTCGCAGCCTGGGTTGGTGCTGGATCCTGGTTTTTCTTTTCGTTTTGTGACAGTTGTAACTTTGTTGACTGGGACAATGTTTTTGATGTGGCTTGGTGAGCAGATTACTGAGCGTGGTCTTGGGAATGGAATATCGATAATTATTTTTTCAGGTATTGTTGCTGGTTTACCTGGAGCTTTGGCTGGTTTGTTTGAATTGGTTCGTACTGGTTCTATGGGTGTTGTTTCCTCGCTTCTGATTTTTCTGATCGTTGTTTTTGTTACTGTTCTGGTGGTGTTTGTTGAGCGTGGTCAGAGAAAAATATTGGTTAATTATGCTAAGCGTCAGGTTGGTAATAAGCTCTATGGTGCTCAAAATAGCCATTTGCCATTGAAGTTAAATATGGCTGGTGTGATTCCTCCCATTTTTGCTTCATCGATTATTTTATTTCCTGCTACAATCACGGGTTGGTTTGCTTCTGGTGTTGTTGAAAATGTGTTCGTCCGTTTTTTGAAGGATTTGTCTGTTTCATTGGCGCCAGGCGAGCCTATACATGCTTTGTTGTATGCTGCTGCTATTGTGTTTTTTTGTTTTTTTTATACCGCATTGGTTTTTAATAGTAAGGAAACTGCGGATAACTTGAAAAAAAGTGGGGCATTTGTTCCTGGTGTTAGGCCTGGTGATCAAACTGCCCGTTACATAGATAAAATATTGATGCGTTTGACATTGGTGGGCGCAATTTATATAACTTTAGTTTGCTTGTTGCCAGAATTTTTGATAGCAAAATGGAAAGTTCCTTTTTATTTTGGTGGAACATCTTTGTTGATTATCGTAGTTGTAACTATGGATTTTATGGCGCAGGTTCAAAATTATGTTATGTCCCAGCAGTATGAATCATTGCTGCGTAAGGCAAATTTTAGGGCTGGGGTTCCTGCACGCTAGTTGTACAGAGAACAGTAGGTAAAATGGCAAAAAATGATGTTATTCAAATGCAGGGAGAGATTCTGGAAAATCTCCCAAATGCAACGTTTCGAGTAAAGTTGGAGAATGGCCATACGGTTCTTGGTCATATCTCTGGTAAAATGCGAATGAATTATATTCGTATTCTTCCGGGTGATAAAGTGACTGTAGAATTAACGCCTTATGATCTGACTCGTGCCCGAATAGTGTTTCGTACCAAGTAATCTACTTAATGTGGATTAATAAACTCTGAAGTGAAAGAAAGAGAAAATAATGAAAGTTCTCGCGTCAGTTAAGCGTATTTGTCGTAACTGTAAAATTATTAAGCGCAAGGGCGTGGTTCGTGTTATATGCATAGAATCTCGTCATAAGCAGCGTCAAGGTTAATATTAACGTTATTTATTGGGGAATAACGAATGGCACGTATTGCAGGGGTAAATATACCAAATCATCAACATGCTGTTATCGGTTTAACAGCTATTTATGGTATCGGTCGTCCACGAGCACAAAAGATTTGTGCCAGAGCGGGGGTTCTTTTCACCAAAAAGATTAAGGATTTGGATGATGGTGATTTGGAAAGATTGCGTGATGAAGTCGCTAAGTTTGTCGTTGAAGGTGATCTGCGTCGCGAAGTATCAATGAGTATTAAGCGTTTAATGGATTTGGGCTGTTATCGTGGTATGCGCCATCGTAAAGGATTGCCTTGCCGTGGTCAGCGTACTCGTACTAATGCTCGTACTCGTAAAGGGCCTCGTAAGGCAGCGCAATCACTTAAAAAATAATATAAAAATGCTCGCTTAATTTTTATAATTTAGGAAACTATTATGGTAAAAGCACAAAACAATTCGGCATCAGCACGTGTGCGTAAAAAAATTAAGAAGAATGTTGCAGAGGGTATAGCGCACGTTCATGCGTCTTTTAATAACACGATTGTTACAATAACTGATCGTCAGGGTAATGCTCTGTCGTGGGCCACTTCGGGTGGTGCAGGTTTTAAAGGGTCGCGCAAATCAACCCCATTTGCTGCTCAGGTGGCTGCGGAGGCCGCTGGAAAGGTTGCGATTGAGTGCGGTGTTAAGAATTTAGAGGTTCGTATCAAAGGTCCCGGCCCAGGTCGTGAGTCTGCGGTGCGTGCTTTGAATAGTTTGGGAATAAAAATTGCTCAGATTCAGGATGTTACTCCAGTGCCTCATAATGGTTGTCGTCCACCGAAGCGTCGTCGTATCTAAGGTTGTTTTTGTTTTTTACTGCCCGCCAAAGATGGCGGGTTTTTGTTCTGAAGACCACTGTCTGATTGTTGATAATTAATGAGTCAGACTAGCATTTGGCATTTTTCCATTTTATATTTGGTTTATTTGTTGAAATGTAATTTTAATTAAAAGGAATTATCGTGGCACGTTATATTGGACCGAGAGCAAAGCTTTCTCGTCGTGAGGGTACTGATTTATTTTTGAAGAGCGCTCGTCGTTCGCTTGATTCTAAATGCAAACTTGATGTCAAGCCTGGGCAACATGGTGTGAAATCAGGTGCTCGTACTTCTGATTATGGTAATCAGTTACGGGAAAAACAAAAAGTAAAACGTATGTATGGTATTTTAGAGCGTCAGTTCCGTCGTTATTTTGCTGAGGCTGATCGTCGTAAGGGTAATACGGGTGAGAATTTATTAAAATTATTGGAGTCTCGTTTAGATAATGTAGTGTATCGTATGGGTTTTGGTTCTACTCGTGCTGAAGGCCGTCAATTAGTTAGTCATAAAGCATTTACAGTTAATTCAGTAGTTGTAAATATTGCCTCTTATCAAGTTAAGCCTGGTGATGTGATTGCTGTGCGTGAGAAATCTAAAAAACAAGTACGTATCGTAGAAGCTCTTTCATTGGCAGAGCAAGTTGGTATGCCCTCTTGGGTTGCTGTAGACAGTAAGAAAATGGAAGGAATATTGAAATCAATACCTGATCGTTCCGAATTTGCTAATGATGTCAATGAATCATTGATTGTTGAATTATATTCGCGTTAATTCTAATTTCTGATTCATCTCACCTGTAGGTGAGTTAGTTTTTATAGTGCTGTCAGCCTTATCGGTGTAATGAGCCGAGGGTATTGAAGAGGATCTCATGCAAAATAGTTTGTTAAAACCACGTATTATTGATGTCGAAACACTTGCTGCTGGCCATGCAAAAATTACTATGGAACCGTTTGAGCGTGGTTATGGTCATACTTTAGGAAATGCTTTACGTCGAGTTTTGCTTTCTTCTATGGTTGGCTATGCTCCTACAGAAGTTACTATTGCGGGTGTGGTGCATGAATATTCTTCACTTGATGGTGTACAGGAGGACGTTGTTGATTTGCTGTTAAATCTAAAGGGCGTAGTGTTCAAGGTACACAATCGTGATGCTGTGACGCTCACTCTGAAGAAAGAGGGTGAGGGTGAGGTACTTGCTTCTGATATCGATTTGCCACATGATGTCGAATTAATTAATCCCGATCATGTGATTGCACATCTTACAGCTGGTGGTAAGTTGGATATGCAAATCAAGGTTGAAAAAGGCCGTGGTTATATACCTGGCAATGTACGGCGCTTGGCAGAAGATACAAATAAAACGATAGGACGTATTATTTTAGATGCTTCGTTCTCTCCAGTTCGTCGTGTTTCTTATTTTGTCGAGTCTGCACGAGTTGAGCAACGTACTGATCTTGATAAGTTGGTGATTAATATTGAGACTAATGGTGTTATTTCGCCAGAGGAAGCTATACGTCAATCGGCACGAGTATTGGTTGATCAGTTAAATGTTTTCGCTGCCCTGGAGGGAACAGAGTCGGCTGCAGAGGCTCCATCACGTGCTCCAGTAATTGATCCTGTTTTGTTGCGTCCTGTGGATGATTTGGAGCTTACAGTTCGCTCTGCTAATTGTCTTAAGGCTGAAAATATTTACTACATTGGTGATTTGATTCAACGTACTGAAAATGAATTGCTCAAAACACCTAATTTAGGCCGTAAGTCTTTGAATGAAATTAAAGAGGTGCTGGCATCACGAGGTTTGACTTTGGGTATGAAGCTTGAGAATTGGCCACCAGCTGGTTTGGAAAAATAATCACAATTGTATTATCATGCTGGCTACATTGTTTTAATGTATTCAGCGTTTTTTATATAAACAAAAAATACCGGCCCGCATAAGTTTCTATTTTTGTATTACAAAGGTATACAAAGTAATGGAAATGATATTGATAGAAGAGCTGGATTAGTTAATAATTTGAAGGAATTATCATGCGTCATCGTCACGGTTTACGTAAACTTAATCGTACTTCTTCACATCGTCTTGCTATGTTGCGCAATATGACGGTTTCTTTGTTGCGTCATGAGGCAATCAGAACTACATTGCCAAAAGCTAAAGAATTGCGTCGAGTGATTGAGCCGATTCTGACATTGGGTAAAACTGATTCATTAGCTAATAAGCGTTTGGCATTCAATCGTTTACGTGATCGTGAAATGGTATTGAAATTGTTTAATGAATTAGGGCCACGTTATGCTAACCGTAATGGTGGTTATTTACGCATTTTGAAAATGGGTTTCCGGGTTGGTGATAATGCTCCTATGGCCTATGTTGAATTGTTGGATCGTCCTGAAGTTTCTGATGAGACTGCAGTGACGGTTGCTGAGTAGTTTTTGATGGTATAGGTAAGTTATTTTTGTTAATGAAAAGAGCCAGGTTAGCCTGGCTTTTTTTATTGGCAAAGCTGTAAATAGATGGGGGTTACCATGTTTTACAATATTTTTTTTAGTGTGATGCTTTTGTTTGCTACTCTGCCATCATTTGCGCAATCACAGGATGGTTTTTTAGAGCCTAATGCAGCATTCCAGTTTTCTGCAAAAATGTTGGATGATAAAACGATTGCTGTTCGTTACGATATTGCTCCTGGCTATTATATGTACCGCGAACGTTTTAAATTTAGTGTTGATGGTGCTAAATTAGGTGTACCTGTTTTTCCTAATGGGAAGATTAAGTTTGACGAAAATTTTCAAAAGAACGTTGAAATCTATCACGATTCAGTGACGTTTTCTTTGCCGGTTGAAGATGCTAGAAATTTTGTTTTGCATGTAACAGGGCAAGGATGCGCTGAAAAAGGGCTATGTTATCCGCCGATGAATTCGACAGTGAAATTGGGGGTTAAAAATGCTGAGACTGGCCTGCAAAATCGCACTTCCCCAATGCGTAAAAATATACTTTCTTCAGCATCTCGTCCCGGTGTGATCTCTTCTCATGTTGATGTCGAACAAAAAACACGTGATGTCGCTCCCCAAATATCTCCACCTTCTTCAGAGTCTCAATCGTTGCTAAGTTCTACCCGAGGACAAGTTGCCTTAAATGCCAAATTTTCTCAAGAACCTTCATTGTCTCGACCTGAACAAAGATCTGAATCAGAATTAGGAAAAATCGCCCGTACGCTTCGAAGTGGTCAACTTCATTTGATTTTGCCCTGGTTCGTATTATTAGGTTTGGGATTGTCGTTAACACCATGTTTGTTACCGATGGTGCCTATTTTGTCTTTCATGATTGTGGGTGAGGGCATCACAACTACTCGTTCACGTGCGTTTGGGTTGTCTGTGGCTTACTCATTGGGAATGGCATTGGTTTATACATGTTTGGGGATCGCTGCTGGTTTGTTGGGAACAGGATTGTCTGCAGTATTGCAAAATCCATGGGTGTTGGGAATGTTTGCACTTTTGATGATTGCTTTGTCTTTATCGATGTTTGGGGTATATCAATTACAACTTCCATCTGCACTACAAACAAAATTAATGCAAAGTGCAAAAAGGCAATCGGCTGGTAAGGTGTTTGGGGTTTTCGTAATGGGTGCGATTTCGTCATTAATTGTTGGACCTTGTGTCGCTGCCCCTTTGGCTGGCACATTAATTTACATTGGCCAGACGCGTGATGTCGTAATTGGTGGTAGTGCTTTGTTTGCCATGGCGATTGGCATGAGTGTTCCTTTGTTGTTGGTGGGGCTCTCTGCTGGGTCGTTATTGCCGCGAGCTGGTGTGTGGATGGAAAAAGTTAAACAATTCTTTGGTGTTTTAATGCTTGGCATGGCTTTGTGGCTGGTTTCGCCCATTTTTCCGATATGGTCACAAATGCTCGCGTGGGCAAGTTTGTCATTGGGATATGGCTTTGTTTTATTGCGTGATCGCGCTTGGATTGCCAAAGGTTTAGGAGTGATATTGTTGATATTGGGTGTGATGGAAGGTGCCAGCATGGCGACTGGTGGACGGGATGTGTGGGCACCTTGGACACATTTAAGTGGCAAGCAGGAGCATGCAGTGGAATTCACGCGTATTAAATCGAGTGCAGAACTGGATGTCGCCCTTGCGCAAGCAAAGTTGCAGGGGAAAATAGCAGCATTCGATTTTTATGCTGATTGGTGCGTATCTTGCAAAGAAATGGAAAGGTTTACTTTCACTGATGTTCGTGTGAAGGCTCAATTGGCCAATCTTGTATTGTTGCAAGTTGATGTCACGGAGAATAATCATGATGACCAGCTGCTTCTCAAGCGTTTTAGTTTGTTTGGTCCACCAGCGCTGATTTTCTTTGATAAGCAGGGTAATGAAATTCAGAATGCACGCGTCATAGGCTATCAATCGGCAGAAAGGTTCTTAAGAACATTGTCACAACTATAATTCGTACGTTTTTAGTTCTGATATGCCTAAATTTAATGTTTCGCTTGTTTGGTTTCGTCGTGATTTGCGTGATGTGGATCATGCGGCGCTTTATCATGCCTTAAAGCAAAGTCAGCAGGTCTTTTGTGCCTTCATTTTTGATCAAGCCATTTTGCAGCCATTGTTGAATGGTGGTTTGCAAACGGATCGTCGTGTGGAATTCATTCGCGCCAGTTTGGTTGAATTGGATGCTTCTTTGCGTGCGATGGGTGGTGGTTTGATTGTGCGATACGCATGGGCAGAATCTGAAATTCCTTGTTTGGCAGCCGAATATAACGCTGAAGCAGTATTTACCAATCATGATTTTGAGCCACAAGCAATTGCGCGTGATCAACAGGTGGCTGCCGCACTGCAGCAAGAAGGGCGACAGTTCTTTTCTTTTAAAGACCATGTCATTTTTGAAAAGGACGAGATCCTTACTTCATCCCAGCAAGCATTTTCAGTATTTACGTCTTATAAAAACGCTTGGCTCAAAAAACTGTATGCCAGAAGTGATGATTTTTACTGGAAACCTTATCCAGTGCAGGTCTATTCTTCTCGCTTAGCACCAGTTCCTGTTTGTCGCATGCCCTCGTTAGCAGAACTTGGATTTGAGAAAACAAATTTAGGTGATCTTAATATTGCAACTGGCATGTCCGGCGCA
Source organism: uncultured Burkholderiaceae bacterium (assembly GCA_964568305.1). GTDB lineage: Bacteria > Pseudomonadota > Gammaproteobacteria > Burkholderiales > Burkholderiaceae_D > JAGKXB01. Next base: position 911 of record CAZMPS010000016.1, on the reverse strand, counting down.
CAAGAATTATTGCAAGACTTTTTGCTGCGCATCGGGCGGTACGATGCAACGCGTGATTTTCCATCGGTCAAGGGCCCGTCTTATTTATCTTTTCATTTGCGTTTTGGCACGATATCGATTCGTGCTTTAGTTGGTCATGCCGTTGCGGCAATACGGTATGGGAAAGGCAGTAGTGGGGCAGCGGTATGGTTATCCGAGTTAATTTGGCGTGATTTTTATTTCATGATTTTGTATCACTATCCACATGTGGTGGAACGCGCTTTTAAACCTGAATACGATGCTATTCAATGGGAAACTGGGGATGTCGCCTCGCAACTCTTTCAGGCTTGGTGCGATGGTCAGACTGGCTATCCTTTCGTGGATGCTGCGATGCGGCAGTTGAACCAAACAGGTTATATGCACAATCGCCTGCGTATGGTGACGGCTTCTTTTCTGACCAAAGATTTGGGTATTGATTGGCGCTGGGGCGAGCGTTATTTTGCGCAGCGTTTGAATGATTTTGATTTGGCCGCGAATAATGGTGGTTGGCAGTGGGCGGCATCGACCGGTTGTGATGCGCAGCCGTATTTTCGTATTTTCAATCCGGTGATTCAGTCTAAAAAATTCGATCCTAGCGGTGCGTTTATTAAGCGTTATTTGCCACAGTTGGCTAAGTTGGATCAGCGATATATCCATACGCCATGGTTGTTAGATAAGGTGGTGTTGGCGTCATCTGGCGTGACGCTGGGTGGAAATTATCCTCTCCCCATCGTGCAACACGATGTTGTGAGAAAGCAAACTTTGGAGCGATACGCTGTCGTTAAAAAGTCATCATAAAGAATATTAAAAATATAAGAAATATTAAAAACATTCATTAAGGTCACCTCGAATAACCCGATTTTGGGGCAGTGAGATGGCAAGCAGGCCGTCCG
>CAZMPS010000015.1:7816-16506 GCA_964568305.1 uncultured Burkholderiaceae bacterium | reverse complement strand
TTTGGTGATGCTTTTGATCCGAGCAATCCGACCCATCGGCATGATCTATTTACGCTCTCTGCACTGAATAAAGCACAGGATCAGCTCAGTGGAGGAAAAGATTTTATCTCGCGAAAAAGCCATGATTTCAATCTGATGTTTGGCATTATCGATTCAATTCGCGGTCGAACTATTCATGGCGAAACGCGCGCCATGCCAGATGGCAAAGATTACTTAGTTAATCAATTTGATTTACATAACACCTGGAAGAAAATCGAACTGATAAGAGAAAGTGGAAGCAATTTGTTAAAACAATCCAGAGATATCGTTAATCTAACTTGGAAAACATGGATTGATTTATTCATTGGCGTAACAAAATCTGGCTATAAGGTATGTCCCTCTTTTTTTTATACATTTTGTATTGTTGGGGCGATAGGGTTGGTTTTTCGCTCTATTGGAGATCAGAAAAGCGCCGACTCATTACGTAACAATATGGGCGCATCGGCTGAGTTGGCCGCATTCTTTTTAGTGGTAAATGGTGTTTTGGAAAACCTGTCTCACTCGTTGATCTTAGCTGCACCTGCCTTCATTGCAGTTGCTGTTTACGATAAAACGTATGTTGAGTTTAAAAAGATTTATAACTATTTTTCTAACAACGTAGAATCTGCAAACAATCAGTTAGTGCCACGCAATTCAAGAAACGAATTTGACCTTGGGATACACATTGAAGCTGGGTCGAATACAAATATCATGAATGGATCTTTTTGCCGCACTGATGCCGAAGAAGTTGGCAATGTTTTAAAAAAAGCACTGTCATTTCTTAATGAAAATGAAATGTGGGCAGGCCTAAGAAAATGGCAGTCAGCTTACCAAGACAATCCGGTAGAAAGTGAATTAAAAGACGCAATACAAAATTTGATTGACGAACTTCAAGCCAATCCTGCATCGATCAATGCGCTATTGCAACAAGATTTTAATCAAGCTTTAAACGATAGCCATGCATTGCTCACTGCGTATGCAGAGGTGTATCAAAAGAAAAATCCTGGCAGTAGCATCCATCAACTACTGCATGACTTTTGCGACACCTTTGCACGAGATGGCATTTTGCTTGCCTCTCCTTCCGATAACGCCAAAATCGCCGCATTTTATTGTCGTGCACATTTTGGATTAATTGCATTTGAAACACGTATCCAAGCTTCTTTGCCCCATATGCCTAGTGGAGAACAGGTGGTGTTGGCGATGGCGGCGATTATTTTGCTGTTTGCAGGCAGTGCAATCTATACAAAAACCACTGGTAATGAAGAAACGTATACGACTTATGTGACGGATTTTCCCGATCATCTTTTTAGTTGGCTACAACTGGACAAGTTGTACGCCAATCTTGGTGGTGAGGCTGAAATTGCAGAAATTTTTAAAAAATTGTTTGCTGGTTTTAACTTGTTTGAAAATTCAACGCATCTTGGCATCACAATTGCGCCACTAATTGCGTATCTCCAAATGGGATCAAGAATGTTTGAAGGACTACACCACCAACCTGCAAATTTTTTGGCTTATCTTGGCTATTCGCTCATCAACTATGTCAACGAAATGATTAAAACACCCAATGCGCCACCCGATTATTCACCGCCATTTCCACCTCGATCTTTATCAGCACCTGAAGTAGCGATGGATGATGTAGAAAACAACATCGGCATGGCTCAAAACACGACTGAAGAGCGTGGGCCAGAACTAGATGAAAAGGGGGGGGAAGAGGAAAAACTTGATCCAGATTTTGTGTTTTGTGGAACAGGCACTGCATTTTTAGCACAACTTCAGAATCTGCAAAATGGCCAAAATCCAGCGGGAGAACTTGCTGCTTCAAAGAAAAAAAGATACCGCCCTGTGCCGCAACATGGAAACAATTGTCAGAATTGTCAGCATTAACAGGGGTATTCTGGTCTGTTTTGAGAACTACTAATCAAAACATTTTAGCGTTGAGGATTGGTAGCCAGCGAAAAGCAAGGCTCCAGAATTTTTAAATCATGGCGTGCGTCATCTTGTGGTTAAGTGCAAATGGCCATGATTTTTTTGGCAATGCCAGCATATGAATGGTCGGCAGCATAGTCATCAACGCTGATGTAATGCGTTCGCCTAAAACTTACTGGCTGCCGATCGAAGCATTTGACCATCAATACATTGCGTTTATTGCTTGATAAAATCTTTCTGGATTTTGAAATGATCGTTGTTAGTGATGGCGCCTTGCATAAGGTGAATACACTCACCCAATTAATCTATGCCCGGTGGAGACAGTTAACTTTCCTGCTTCCAGCATCCTATATGTTGGTAACGATATGCCAACAATCTTATCGGCGATTTCTTCCTGCGTTAAGCGGCGTTTTTGCGAGGAAGGCGAAGATTCGTCCCCAAGCGGGCGTGATGTGCGGATGCGAGGTGTTCCCAGCGTCACGCTGATCGCAGCGCTCATGTGATCGAGTGTTGCTACTACGTCCATCATGTGACAAAACACAAAATACTTGTAACTATTTTCCCAGCATAGACGAATGCATGAACAGATAACAAAAATATGCTTTTGTTTTTCATTAAGGAAAAATCCATGCAACGCAGACAATTTCTTTTCACGCTATCTCATGGCGTAGGTGCAATCAGCGCATTAACAGCCTTGGGCCATAGCAATAATGCTCACTCTGTTACACCATCTACCCAGGATAAAGTAAGCATCGTGCGTTTTTCCAATGATGGCCAAGCACTGGGACGCGTCACCGTACCCAAAGTAAAAAAAACAGACAGTGAGTGGAAACAACAACTTTCATCCCTCGCTTACCAAGTGACACGTCAGCAAGGTACCGAACGCGCCTTTTCCCAAGCTGGTTACGACAGGCATGAAGCAGGCTTATATCGCTGCGTGTGTTGCGATAACGCGTTATTTAACGCCAATACCAAATACGACTCTGGCACAGGCTGGCCCAGCTTTTGGCAACCAATCGCTACCGACAATGTACGCACTCTTTCCGATCACTTATTTGGTATGGTGCGCACGGAAGTGCAGTGTGCTTTGTGCGATGCGCATCTTGGACACGTGTTTGAAGATGGCCCCAAACCAACCGGATTGCGCTATTGCATGAATACCGTCGCATTACGCTTCATCCCTAAAACCAAATAAGAGGGCCATCATCATGCTGATTTTCTTACTCGCTTATATCGGCGGCATCCTCACCATTTTTAGCCCATGCGTGCTACCAGTGTTGCCCTTTATCTTTGCCCGCTCAGAGCAATCTTTTAAAAGCAGCGGTTTACCCATTTTGATAGGCATGGCACTAACTTTCACCCTGCTGGCAAGTTTTGCAGCAGTTGGTGGTGCTTGGCTGGTGCAGGTCAATCAATATGGCCGTTATGCCGCTATGGTGCTGTTATTGCTATTTGGCATCGCATTGATTTTCCCTGTTGTATCGAATCGCTTGATGCGACCCTTGGTCGCTTTGGGCGAACGCTTGCAACAACGTGCCGATGCGGATCAGCAAAATAAAGTCAAAAGCTCTTTGCTGCTAGGCGTGGCGGTTGGTTTTTTATGGGCGCCATGTGCCGGCCCTATACTGGGGTTAGTACTAGCTGGTGCGGCCTTGCAGGGCGCCAATCTGTATAGCGCTTTATTGTTGCTGACATTTGCTGCCAGTGCCGCAACCTCCTTGAGTATGGCGTTGTTAGCGGGCAAACGTGTGTATACCTTAATGAAACGTAATCTGAGTGCCGAAGAATGGCTGCGCCGCATTTTGGGAATCGCCGTAGTCGTTGGCGTAGTAGCGATTGCACTAGGTTGGGATACCCGCTTCCTGTCGCAATTTTCTTTCTTAAATACCGCCAAGATCGAACAAAAATTGATTGAAGGTGCGAATCAATCTGCACAACCTTCATTCGCTATGCAATCTGCTGCACGCCAAGCACCAACTTTGCCAGAAGCGAATCATTGGATCAATTCAACGCCGCTGAGTAATGAATCCCTGCGCGGCAAAGTGATATTGGTGGATTTCTGGACTTATTCCTGCATTAATTGCCTACGTACCTTGCCTTACTTAAAAGCATGGGATGAAAAATATCGGAAACAAGGCTTGATCATCATCGGTGTGCATACGCCAGAGTTTGCCTTTGAAAAAGAAATACGCAATGTCGAACAAGCCACGCGTGAACTCGGCATTCACTATCCGGTAGCCATCGATAACCAATATGCGATCTGGAAGGCGTACCAAAACCGCTACTGGCCAGCGCATTATTTAATCGACGCGCAAGGACGTATCCGCCACCAGCATTTTGGCGAAGGTGCGTATCAAGAAACCGAGCAAATGATACAAACCTTGCTCAAAGAAACACATCAGGATTTAACGTTTAACAATGAATTGGTCAATGTCAAAGGAGTAGGGACAACTGCGGCAACATCAACCAAAAGACAACAACAATCGCCGGAAACGTATTTGGGCTACGCCCGGCAAAAAAACATGGCATCACCTGAAGCCCTGCAACAAAATACATCGGCAAAATATAGCGCCCCAACTACGCTAGCGCTACATCATTGGGCTTTGCAAGGAAATTGGAAAATTTCTAGCGAATCAGCTACTTCACAATCCGCTGGTGGAGCAATTGCTTATCGTTTTCAAGGGCGGGATTTACATCTAGTTTTGGGCTCCCATAACGACAAACTTAATAAGCCAATCCGCTTTAAAGTCACGCTGGATGGCAAAGTACCTGGCACCAATCACGGTACGGATATTGATGCGCAGGGTTATGGTGAAATTAAAGGCCAACGCTTATATCAACTAGTGCGTCAAAAATCCAACCCCAGTACCGACACTAAAACAAAAACTGGAACCGAAAACCAACACCATCTTTTTAACATTGAATTTTTAGATCCAGGGGCAGAAGCATTTGCCTTTACCTTCGGTTAATCATCAAGACTTGCATGAGGAAATTATTATGTTGACCAGCATATTGCGCCCTATATTGAAATTCCCCCAAAGCATTTTCTTCTTACTCAGCATAGGCATACTATCAAGCGCAAGCGCAACAACGCCCAAGGAGCAAACTGCAGTCTTTGCCGGTGGGTGTTTCTGGGGCGTAGATGCCGTGTTTAAGCACGTCAAAGGCGTCTCTGAAGTCGTATCAGGCTATGCCGGAGGCAGCGCATCAACGGCGCATTATGACCAAGTGAGCAGCGGCAACACAGGCCATGCCGAATCCGTACGCATACGCTTCAATCCAGCACAGGTTTCCTATGATCAATTACTACAGGTATTTTTCAAGGTGGCGCACGATCCGACGCAATACAATCGCCAAGGCCCAGATGTTGGTAGCCAATACCGCTCCGCGATTTTTTACACTACGCCAGAACAACAAACGATGGCAAAAAACATGGTGCAAAAACTCAATATCACCAACACTTTTAGCGCCCCCATCGTCACGCAAATTGTGCCGCTTGAACAGTTCTATAGCGCTGAGGAATATCACCAAAACTACCTGGCGCTCCATCCTAATCAACCCTACATCGTGATCCACGATCAACCCAAGATAGAGCAATTACGCAAACAATTTCCGGTTTTGTATCGTTAAATACAATGCGCGTCCTTATCACGCAATTGGGCATAATTTTCGATATTGCCCAATGTGATGGTGATGGGGTGCAAATGCGCAACTGCCTGGGTCGATCGCCAGGCAAATTGCCATTCTTGTTCTATCGAATCGCCTTCGGATTTAGAAAAAGCCACGCCCAATCGACTACGTGCACCATATTCGATTGGGCCATCAATTCCCACCCAACTAGGCAACACTTTTTGTACCGCATGATGCAAACGCTCACCAAATGCTTCTGTATCGTGAATGACCAAGCAAGAATCAGCACCAGAAAAAACCGTAAATAGCTGCGGATCCCAATTTTTAGAAAAACTCACGACCAAACAACCAGCGTTAGCAACTGGACGCAAGCGGAATTCGCCCAGCAAAAGGGCGCGTTCTAAGCACCGACGTCCAGCATAGCGGTATAGTGTAGGAGGGCGTTGATAAGGTGGGATATGCATACCAAAATTGTACCGATACTGAAGGATTTATTGCTTAATGATTATTTAATCCCGCTTTACGCCGATGCTTAATCGACGACCACAACGATGCCAGGATGAGTGCAACGCCTATTAATCCAGTAAACAATTCAGGCACGTGGTATTTCATGCTTGCCAACATGATGAATGCCAGCACACCAATAGCATAATGCGCGCCATGTTCCAAGTACACAAACTTATCCAACGTTTCCTGATGCACTAGATAAACGGTGATCGAACGCACAAACATCGCGCCTATTCCCAAGCCCAACATAATGATAACCACATCACTGGTAATCGCAAAAGCGCCGATCACGCCATCGAACGAGAACGATGCGTCCAATACTTCAAGATAGAGAAAGCCGCCGATCCCACCGCGTTTGACCAACTCACCAACATTGGCATTAGGATCAGTGTCGTTTTTCTCCAGCAAAGAACCAATAATGTCCACTCCTACGTAAGTCAAAATTCCCCATATTCCGGCGACTAATACGATCAGTTTTTTACTTTCTTCCACCATACTCAAACTAGCGATTAACACGCCCAGCGCAAGAAAAACAGAAATCGAAGCGATTTTGCCGAGCGATCCTATTTTCTTTTCCACACAACCTAACCAATGCAAATGTCTTTCATCATCAAATAAAAAATTGAAAAACACGAGCAGCAAGAAAATACCGCCAAATGCGGCTACTTCAGCATGATGATCGGTCAAATGTTGAGAGTAAGCAGCAGGGTTGTTTAAAGCCAAATGCCAGACTTCCCCAAAATTCAAATCAGCCGCTTGGGCAACGATCAACAAAGGAAATAGCAAACGCATGCCAAACACAGCAAACAGAATTCCCACCGTCAAAAACAAGTTACGCCAAAATTTATCCCAGGTTTTTAAGACCGCAGCATTCACAACCGCATTATCAAAGGACAATGACACTTCCATAATAGTAAGAATCGTAGCAACGCCCATGGCCTGTAATGCGCCAGTCACACCACCCTGGGTATATCCCCACCAAGTGGCCAAACCAAGGCAAAGGAAAGTAATGACAAATGACATCCTGAAATATTTCATGCTTATTTCCAGATAGAAAAAAAGGACTATGAATATAAAGACACAATAAAAACCCCCTCTCCAATTGGATGAGGGGGAAAATGAAACACACTAAAATACTAACGCCTGATTCTACCTAGAATTTATTCAACACTGTTACATTAGGAAATTCAGCCCCTCGGATACACATTGGTTGCGTAAAAGCAGCAGCAATACTCATCACACCCGTAGGATCCAAAGCTCCCCCACCCTTCACTGCACCCATAATTGTTTCATCACTAACAGCAGCAAGACTCAACACGTAGCGGTAGACAATATATTTATAACCCTGAGGCCCAAAAGTTGCTTTTAGTTTATTCACAATAGCAGGAGTCGTTAGCTCTGGAAAGGCAGCCTCAGCCGCCAAATAAAAGTCCGTCCATACTACTGCTTCTGTAGCACCAAACATAGCATACATACCAAGAGTGCTAGGTGTAGTTAGCCATTGAATCGCTTTTGCCAGACCAGAAGTAGCGCCCGCCGTCAACATGTTCGCGGCCAACATTGCTGGTGATAAAATCATGTTGGCTGTATTAGCCGCACATAACGTTGTCGATGACGCACAACCAACACCGCAAGAAGTGGTTCCAGAAGGACAGTTCTGCCAACAAACTGGACCAATCCCGGTACTACCTGATGCGCATGGGCTATAGCAAAGTCCGGCATCATATTCCTTGCCACTTGCACATTTCATTGGAGAGCCTGCACCACGACCATAGGAATTCTTCGCATAGTCCCAAGCACCTTTAAACCAGCAAGTTCTATCAATACTGCTGGTACTAGTATAACCATCCCTGCAAGAGTCGCATGTTGTCTTAGCTTTTCTCCAATCATAATGACAGCTTCTTGTGTAAGTTGAACCACCACCCGTGTAATGGCACATACCAACGGTACTGTTTGAATAACCATTACGGCACTTTTCATAGCACAAAGCAGCACCATCACTTGTATAGCCGTCACGACATTTCGGATAGCACAATGCGCCTTCCTTATCTTGATCAGAATCGCAAGAATCCACTGGCACACCAGCACCACGACCACTCGACAACTTGTAGCAATAAGGTGTTTTTAAAGCTGCAACTTCCGTAGTAATCCAAGATATAACCTTATTCGTATCCGCTTTACTTAAAGGAGCTGGAGTCGCTCCAGCCAACGCATTGACACTAAATAACATGGCAATACACGCCATGATAGACTTCCACATTTTCATCATATTCTCCCAACAATTTATAGAATTAGAACTTCGTGTGCCAATCTACCATATCGGAATGGAGATTTGTTGCCCAAAAACAAAAATTATTCTTTTTCGCCGGATGATAATAACCCAATATTTTTACACTCCCCCCACACACAAATATTTCATTGTCAGATAATCGTCTATGCCATATTTAGAGCCTTCTCGCCCCAATCCAGATTGTTTAATACCACCAAATGGTGCAATTTCACTAGAAATCTGACCCGTATTAATGCCAACCATCCCACTTTCCAAACCCTCAGCAATACGCCAAATACGACCAATATCACGGCTATAAAAGTAACTCGCCAGACCAAAT
>CAZMPS010000015.1:0-7806 GCA_964568305.1 uncultured Burkholderiaceae bacterium | reverse complement strand
CCATTAGCGAGATTGAGTGCTTCCTCATCAGTTTGAAAACGGAACAATACGGCCAATGGCCCAAACGTTTCCTCTTGTGCCACTTGCATATTGGATTGCGCGTCGGCAATCACCGTTGGTTGGAAGAAATTGTGCCCAAGTGCATGGCGTTCCCCACCAAGCAGTAAACGCCCACCTTTTGCGATGGCGTCTGCTATATGTTGCTCGACTTTCAAAACCGCTTCGGCATTAATCAAAGGACCTTGCGTCACACCCACATCTTGGCCATTACCCACTTTTAATTGTTTGACTGCCGCAACAAACTTTTGCGCAAAAGCATCGTACACACCTTCTTGCACATAAATCCGATTGGTACACACGCAAGTCTGACCAGCATTCCGATATTTTGACGCCATTGCACCGGCTACCGCAGCATCCAAATCCGCATCGTCAAAAACGATGAATGGCGCATTGCCACCCAACTCGAGCGAAAGTTTTTTAATAGTTTGTGCACACTGCTGCATTAATATGCGACCGGTTTCAGTTGAACCAGTAAAGCTCAACTTGCGTACCAAAACGTTAGCCGTCATTTCACCACCAATAGCATGTGAACTGCCAGTCAACACACTCAACACACCCGCTGGCACACCAGCCCGCTCAGCAAGGACGGCCAATGCCAAACCGGAATAAGGTGTGGCTTGTGCAGGCTTAATCACCATGCTGCAACCTGCTGCCAATGCCGCGCCAGCCTTACGGGTAATCATTGCGGATGGGAAATTCCATGGCGTGATGGCTGCACAGACGCCAATCGATTCCTTGGTCACAAGAATGCGGCGATCAGGCCAAGGCGATTGCAAAGTATCACCGCAAATGCGCTTGGCTTCTTCTGCAAACCATTCAATAAAAGAAGCAGCATACAGAACCTCATTGCGCGCCTCTACCAATGGTTTTCCTTGTTCAAGCGTCATAATCATGGACAAATCATCCACATTGTCCAGTATCAATTGATACCAACGATGCAAAGTAATGCTACGCGTATACGCAGTTTGTTTGCGCCATTCAAGCCAAGCAATATGAGCGGCCTCAATCGCACGCCGCGTTTCCATTTCGCCCATTTTTGGAACGGTACCAATTAATTGACCCGTTGCTGGATTGACGACAGGAACAGTCAATCCATCATCAGCATCACACCAGGTACCATTCAAATAAGCTTGTTGACGAAACAAGGTCAAATCTTTTAATTGGACCATGGGTAACATAAAACACCTCAATTCAACAATTAAATATACGAAAACATCAAATAAAAAAGGCAGCCAAGGCTGCCTTTAATCGCAATGCTATATTTATACGCATAAACTACGTCTTAATTTTTCTTACGTAATCTTTGAATTGCTGCCAATTCAGCAATAGCAATTGAAAACTCTGCTTGTGCTTTTGCGTAATCAATTTTTGAGTCTGTATTTTTCATCGCTTCTTCAGCAAGTTGCTTCGCTTGGATCGCTTTTGCTTCGTCCAAGTCATGACCGCGGATTGCTGTATCTGCCAAAATGGTTACTGCATTAGGCTGCACTTCAAGAATCCCACCCGCGACAAAAACAAATTCATCCTCAGCTTGATTGGCAACTTTGATACGTACTGCACCTGGCTTAATGCGTGTGATTAAAGGGGTGTGCTGAGGATAAATTCCCAACTCACCTGCTTCACCTGGCAAAGCGACGAATTCAGCTTCACCGGAAAAAATTTCCGCTTCTGCAGAGACAACGTCAACGTGAATAGTGTGTGCCATGCTTTTCCTATCTGTGAATATCCATTTCGCTGAAACTTTCGCTTAAATAAATCAACGAAAAACGAAATGGATAACGCAAGAATACAAGAATTAGTTAATATTAATTAAGCAATATTATTAATTTAAACTCTTAGCCTTTTCAATCGCTTCTTCGATCGTGCCAACCATGTAAAACGCTTGCTCTGGCAAGTGATCAAGCTCACCAGAAGCAATCATTTTGAAGCCTTTGATGGTATCTTTCAATGAAACATACTTACCTGGCGAACCAGTAAACACCTCAGCAACATGGAATGGTTGTGACAAGAAACGTTGCATTTTACGTGCACGCGCCACCACCAATTTATCTTCTGGGGCCAACTCATCCATACCCAAAATTGCAATAATGTCGCGCAATTCTTTATAACGCTGCAAAGTACCTTGCACCGCACGTGCTGTTTCATAGTGCTCTTGACCAACCACGTTAGGATCAAGCTGACGTGAAGTGGAATCCAATGGATCAACCGCTGGATAAATACCTAATGACGCAATATCACGTGACAAAACGACTGTTGAATCCAAGTGAGCAAAAGTTGTTGCTGGTGATGGATCGGTCAAATCATCCGCTGGCACGTAAACTGCTTGGATCGAAGTAATAGAACCCGTTTTGGTTGAAGTAATCCGCTCCTGCAATTTACCCATTTCTTCCGCCAATGTTGGTTGATAACCCACAGCAGATGGCATACGACCCAACAACGCAGAAACTTCAGTACCTGCCAAGGTATAACGATAAATGTTGTCAACGAAGAACAGCACATCTTTACCTTCGTCGCGGAAACCTTCCGCAATAGTCAAACCAGTCAATGCAACGCGTAAACGGTTACCTGGCGGTTCATTCATCTGACCATACACCATCGCCACTTTAGAGGCTTCTGGATTTTCCAGATCAACCACTTTAGCATCGGCCATTTCGTGGTAGAAGTCATTACCTTCACGCGTACGTTCACCAACACCAGCAAATACAGACAAACCACTATGTGCTTTTGCAATGTTGTTAATCAATTCCATCATGTTAACGGTCTTACCTACACCAGCACCGCCGAACAAACCAACTTTACCGCCTTTTGCAAATGGACAAACTAGATCAATAACCTTGATACCAGTTTCCAACAAATCTTGGGATGGCGACAACTCGTCATACGCAGGTGCTTTGCGATGAATTGGTGCAGATTGTTCTTTGCTTACCGGACCACACTCATCAATTGGATTACCCAACACGTCCATAATACGGCCTAATGTTGCTTTACCTGTCGGGACAGTAATAGGTTTGCCGGTATTTTGAATTTTCATACCACGACGCAGACCATCAGAAGTACCTAGTGCAATGGTACGAACAATACCGTCACCAAGCTGTTGTTGTACTTCAAGTGTCAATTCAGAGCCTTCCATTTTCAAGGCATCGTAAATTTTAGGCATCGCATCGCGGGGAAACTCAACGTCCACCACAGCACCGATACACTGAACGATTTTGCCATCAGCCATGTTCGTTCCTTCTATAAAATAATATGAATAATATAAGTAATTAGATAGTCTAAATTAGCTAATCGCAGCAGCACCAGCCACAATTTCAGACAATTCTTTGGTAATAGCAGCTTGACGTGTTTTGTTATAAATCAACTTTAATTCGCCAATCACATTACCGGCATTATCAGAAGCCGATTTCATCGCCACCATGCGGGCCGATTGTTCAGACGCAAGATTCTCTGCTACTGCTTGATAAATCAATGCCTCAACATAACGCACTAACAACTCATCAATTACAACCTGTGCGTCCGGTTCATAAAGATAATCCCAACTATGATTCCCCTTATCGCCCTCTAGTTTATCCGCCGACAGCGGCAACAACTGCTGTGCCATTGGCTCTTGCTTCATGGTATTGATAAACTTGGTGTATACCAGATAAATCGCATCCAAGCGGCCCTCTTGATACGCATCCAATAATACCTTGACTGGGCCAATCAGTTTTTCCAAATGGGGCGTATCACCAAGCTGCGTTGCATGTGACACAACTTTCACACCAACTCGGTTAAGAAAACCAAAACCCTTGTTACCAATCGCGACTGCTTCAACTGCATTTCCTGCAGCTTCGGCCTCTTTAATTTTGCTGGTCAATAAACGCAAGGCATTGGTATTTAAACCACCACACAAACCTTTATCCGTTGTCACAACGATAAAACCAACAGCGTTGGCTTTATCTTGTTTATTCTTAACGTTGGCCAAAAATGGATGTGTGTACTCTGGATTTGCATCTGCCAAATTAGCAGCAATATTACGAATCTTGTCGCTATAAGGGCGAGCCGACCGCATCCGTTCCTGCGCTTTACGCATTTTGGAGGCGGCCACCATTTCCATTGCCTTGGTAATTTTCTTGGTATTTTCTACGCTTTTAATTTTGCCGCGTATCTCTTTGCCTACAGCCATGCTCGCTACTCCTTTTTCCTTCTAACTAAGTAACGATTAGAATGATTTTTTGAAATCAGCAATTGCACTGGCAAGCAATGCTTCGCCATCTTTGTCGATTTGCTTGCTGTCCTCAATCTTTTGCAACAAAGCAGCATGGCTGGTTTTCATGAAATTATGCAAACCGGATTCAAAAGCCAACACTTTCTTAACATCGACATCATCCAAATAGCCTTTGTTGACAGCAAACAATGAAACAGCCATCAGAGAAATTGACAATGGAGAATATTGCGATTGTTTCAATAACTCAGTTACGCGCGCACCACGATCTAATTGTTTGCGAGTGGACTCATCCAAATCAGAAGCAAATTGTGCAAACGCAGCCAATTCACGATATTGCGCCAAATCGGTACGAATACCGCCGGACAACCCTTTAATAACTTTAGTTTGCGCAGCACCACCCACACGCGATACGGAAATACCCGCATTAATCGCAGGACGAATACCAGAGTTAAACAATGACGTTTCCAAGAAAATCTGACCGTCGGTAATAGAAATTACGTTGGTTGGAACGAACGCAGATACGTCACCCGCTTGAGTTTCAATGATAGGCAACGCAGTCAAAGAACCTGTTTTACCTTTTACTTCACCGTTAGTGAAAGCTTCAACGTAATCTGGGTTCACGCGTGCAGCACGCTCGAGCAAACGGCTGTGCAAATAAAACACGTCGCCGGGATAAGCTTCACGACCTGGTGGACGACGCAACAACAATGATACTTGACGATAAGCAACTGCTTGTTTGGACAGGTCGTCATAAATAATCAAGGCATCTTGACCACGATCACGGAAGTATTCGCCCATAGCACAACCAGAATAAGCCGATACGTACTGCATCGCAGCGGATTCTGAAGCAGAGGCAGCAACGACAATGGTGTATTCCATAGCGCCGTGTTGTTCAAGGGCACGCACAACGTTCTTAATCGAAGAAGCTTTTTGACCAATAGCAACATAGATGCAGACCATGTCTTGGCCTTTTTGATTGATGATGGCATCAATCGCTACAGCTGTTTTACCAGTTTGTCTATCACCAATAATCAATTCACGCTGACCACGACCGATTGGCACCATGGAATCAATTGACTTCAAACCTGTTTGCATAGGTTGAGACACTGACTGACGTGCAATAACGCCTGGTGCAATCTTTTCAATCGGCGCAGTCAGCTTAGCATTGATAGGGCCTTTACCATCAATTGGCTCACCCAATGCATTGACTACACGACCTTTCAGTTCTGGGCCAATTGGCACTTCTAAAATGCGACCAGTACATTTAACCGTATCGCCTTCGGAAATGTGTTCATAATCACCCAAAATAACAGCGCCGACTGAGTCGCGCTCTAAGTTAAGTGCCAAGCCAAAGGTGTTGCCTGGAAATTCCAACATTTCACCTTGCATTGCATCAGACAAACCGTAAATACGGCAAATACCGTCCGTTACAGAAATAACAGTTCCTTGATTGCGAATTTCAGCGCTACCGCCCAAGCCTTGAATTTTGGACTTGATTAATTCACTGATTTCAGATGGGTTGAGTTGCATATAACTCTTTCTAAAATATTCGTTTTAATTTGCTGAAAAAGAAAACAAAATTTTCAAACGTTTAAACTTCCACACATTCAAACGCCTAAACATTCAAGAATCACATTCAGCAATTAATAATAATTATTAATTACTAGTTACTTAATTTACCAAAGCAGCATGCATTTGTTGCAATCTGGCACGTACAGAAGTATCAAATACTTGGTCGCCAACCGACACACGCACTCCACCAATCAAGCTGGAATCCACTGTGACAGATGGGTTCAATTTACGCGCAAACTTCTTCTCTAGCGTGATTAACAACTCGCTCAACTGCGAACTTGATAAAGCAAAGGCACTAGTGATATTTGCATCAGCAACACCTTCATGGGCATTTTTAAGCACCAAAAACTGCTCAGCAATTTCTGGCAACAAGTCCAAACGACCATTTTCAAGCAGCATATTAACGAAGTTTTTCGCTTCGCCATTCAGCGGCGATTTCAACAGAGAAAAGAAAGTGTCGGCAACCAAAGCATCCGACATTTTTGGATTATGCGCTAATGCCTTGACATCTGCATGAGCAGCAACTTGCGCCATTTCCGACACAAGCGCAGACCAACTTGCAAGATTAAAAGCCGCTTGATTTTCTTTCGCCACGCGAAACAATGCTTCTGCGTAAGGACGAGCAATAGTTGCAAGTTCAGCCATGATTACAACTCAACAGCTAGTTGTTTCAACAAATCAGCATGCGCTGACTCATTGATCTCACGTTTTAAAATTTGCTCAGCGCCCTTGACTGCCAATGCTGCAACTTGGGCACGCAACGCTTCTCTTGCTTTCGTTACTTGCTGTTCCGCATCCGCTTTGGCTTGCGCGACGATGCGCGCTGCCTCTGTTTGCGCATTTAACTTGATTTCTTCAGCACTTAATTGAGCACGCTTTTCGGCCTCATTTATGCGCTTTTGACCCTCTTCACGCGCACCAGCCAACTCTAAAGCCACTTTCTTTTCCGCAGCAGCCATCTCTGCCTTGCCACGATCAGCTGCAGCCAAACCATCTGCAATTTTTTTGGCACGCTCATCAAGCGCATTCATCATTGGCGGCCACACAACTTTCATTGTGAATATCACCAAAATGAAGAAAACAACAAACTGCGCAATCAACGTTGCATTTAAGTTCATGGTAATTCTCTCTCGGAAATAACATGGCCGGGCTTTTAAACCCGGCAAAATAAGAATAAGCGGTTAGCCCTTGATAAACGGATTAGCGAATGCGAACAACATTGCGATACCAACACCGATCAAAAACGCCGCATCAATCAAACCAGCCAACAAAAACATTTTGGTCTGCAAGGTATTCATCAATTCTGGTTGACGTGCAGATGCTTCGAGATATTTACCGCCCATCAATGCGATACCAATACAAGCGCCAATAGCACCTAAACCAATAATCAAACCACAAGCCAAAGCAACGAATGCAACATCAGTCATGACAATTCCTTCAAAGTTAAGTTAATTCAAGAAAATTCAAAAAACACAATCAAAAACAACTACATCCAAATCCAAAATCTTTTCAATCTTTAATGTCCCTCATGGGCCTGGCCGATATACACCAATGTCAACATCATGAAAATGAAGGCTTGCAAGAACACAATCAAAATATGGAAAATCGCCCACATGGAACCCGCCACAACCTGGCCTAGAAATCCGAACACGGTAGCAGTTGACCCTAATAACGCAAGTAAGAGAAACAACAATTCGCCCGCGTACATATTCCCCCACAACCGCATGGCGAGTGAAACTGTTTTCGCTGCGAATTCAATCACGTTCAACAACAAGTTGAAAGGTGCCAACCAAATACCAAATGGTGCAGCGAACAATTCGTGTATAAAGCCACCGGCGCCCTTAATTTTCAAGTTGTAATAAATCATCAAAGCAAACACGCCCAGCGCCATACCCATAGTGCCATTTAAGTCAGCGGTCGGAACAACACGATGATGTGGAAAAATATGCTCAACATTAAGCCAATTGAAT
>CAZMPS010000014.1:0-17171 GCA_964568305.1 uncultured Burkholderiaceae bacterium | reverse complement strand
ATGTAATGGTGCCCACCTATGCACCCAGCACGATGGTGCCAGTGCGCGGATCGGGTTTGGATTTGTGGGATCAAAACGGCAAGCATTATCTTGATTTCACTTCTGGAATTGCGGTGACCAGCTTAGGTCATGCGCATCCCGCAGTGGTTGATGCGCTATGTGCTCAAGCTAATAACGTATGGCATGTGAGCAATGGGTATACCAATGAACCCGTTTTGAAATTGGCACAGGCACTCACGCAAGCGACATTTGCTGATCGGGCATTTTTTTGCAATTCGGGAGCGGAGGCAAATGAAGCCGCTTTCAAGCTGGCGCGTAAATATGCGCATGGCAAATTTGGCCCACATAAATCGCGCATCGTTTCCTGCTTGAATTCCTTCCATGGCCGGACTTTATTCACCGTATCGGTGGGCGGGCAAGAAAAATATACCGAGGGTTTTGAACCCTTGCCACCAGCCATTGATCATATTCCTTTCAACGATATTGATGCCGCACGCGCTGCGATTACCGATGACGTTTGTGCCGTGGTGGTGGAGCCTATACAAGGCGAAGGTGGTGTGATGCCAGCAACCACAGAATATTTGCAGGCTTTGCGCGCATTCTGTGACGCAACAGGAGCGTTGCTGATTTTTGATGAAGTGCAATGTGGCGTGGGCCGTACTGGTGCCTTGTATACCTATATGCATTATGGCGTGACACCAGATATTGTGACGTCTGCCAAAGCATTGGGCAACGGCTATCCTATCGGTGCCATGTTGACGACTAATGACATCGCGCAAGCATTTGCAGTCGGTAGTCATGGCACGACTTATGGCGGCAATCCTTTGGCGGCGAGTGTGGCACTGAAAGTATTGGAAATCATCAATACCCCCACCTTTTTGGCACGCGTAGAACAAGCCGGCAATCGCATGAAAGCCATGCTGCAATCTATCGTTAACGACTACCCACATATGTTTTCCGGTGTGCGCGGCATGGGATTGTTACTCGGGTTAGTGCTCACAGAAGCGTATCGTGGCCGTTCAAAAGATGTGCGCAATGCAGCGGAAGCAAAAGGATTGATGCTCTTGATCGCGGGCCCCGACGTGATCCGTATCGCTCCTGCGCTCATCGTGTCAGATGAGCAAATCACCGCAGCAGAGCGTTTGCTGCGTGACGCGCTGAATACATTTCATTAATCCGTGTAATTAGTATCGCCATGCTAGTTGTACGCACCATTCATGCAAACGATCTGGATGCTTTATTGGACTTGGCTGGCCAAGTTGGCATTGGCATGACCACTCTCAAACCGGATCGTGCCATGTTGGCACAAAGAATCGAACTCGCGTGCGCGTCTTTCGCGAAGCAAATTCCGCCGGAACAACGTGATTATTTATTCGTGATGGAAGATGTAGAAAACGCCCGTTTAGCCGGCGTGTGTGCCATCCGGGCAGGCGTGGGATTGGATGAGCCTTTTTACAATTACCGTATCGGCACGTTGGTGCATTCCAGTCGCGAGTTAAACGTGTTTACCCAAATGGAAACACTGTATTTATCGAACGATTTGACTGGCAATACCGAGCTATGTTCGCTGTTTCTACATCCTGATTATCGCAATGGTGCGAATAGCAAATTGCTGTCGAAAAGCCGTTTCTTGTTCATCGCTCAGTTTTCTCATCTGTTTGCGCCTAAATTAATCGCGGAAATGCGCGGTTATCAGGCAGAAGACGGCAGCTCGCCTTTTTACGAGGGATTAGGACGCCATTTCTTTAAAATGGATTTCAACCGTGTCGATGATTTAACCAGTCTGGGCAAAAAATCCTTTATCGCCGAATTGATGCCGCAGCAACCGATCTATGTCGCTTACTTACCAAAAGAAGCACAAGAAGTTATCGGCAAAGTCCACCTCAGCACGGCACCAGCACGCTATTTACTAGAACAGGAAGGGATGCATTTTGAAGGCTATATCGATATTTTTGATGCAGGCCCTGTCTTGCAAGGTCGAGTAAGCGAGTTACGCGTGATGCGTGAAAGTGTATTAGCACAACCAATAGCTAGCGATGGCACCAAACCTGACGCCACCCAAGCCAACACTTTGGTAGCGAATACGACCTTCAGCAATTTCCGCGTCATCATGACGTCCGCTACTCCAACCATATCGGCAACATCAACGCCATCTCACCAAATTAGCCTATCTGAACAGGAGCTAAGCGCATTGCAGTACCAAACCGGCAATGTCGTACACACCCTGTCATGCAAACCCAAAAAGAACGTTTATGCCTAGTCACTACATCAATGGCGCATGGATAACTGGCGCAGGCACGTCATTTCAAACCATTTCGCCTACCGATGGCAAAGTCATATGGACTGGCTGCGCTGCCAACATCAACGAAGTGGATTTAGCTTGCCAGTCGGCACGCGCCAGTTTTGCTGCCTGGGCGCAAACGCCGATGCAACGAAGAATAGACATCTGCCTGCGTTTTCGCTCACTGGTTGAACAACGTGCGGAACAATTAGCGCATCAAATTTCACAAGAAACGGGCAAACCGCTGTGGGAAACGCGCACTGAAGTCGCCAGCATGGTGAATAAAGTCACGATTTCAATCCAAGCCTACCATGCCCGTACTGGTGCAACGCGCCAGGAAGCCAGCGATGGCACCACGGTTTTGCAACATCGGCCACATGGCGTGTTTGCAGTATTCGGCCCTTACAATTTCCCCGGTCATTTGCCCAACGGCCATATCGTTCCAGCCTTGATCGCTGGCAACACCATCGTGTTCAAACCCAGTGAATATGCACCACAAACTGCCATGTTGACAGCCGAGTTATGGCAACAAGCCGGGATTCCTGCTGGCGTATTCAATGTATTGAATGGTGGACGCGATACGGGCATCGCCTTGGCGCAACACCCACAATTGGATGGCGTGTTATTTACAGGTAGTTGCCAAACCGGCGTCGCCTTGCATCGCCAATTTGCCGGACAACCGAACAAAATGCTGGCGCTAGAAATGGGCGGCAACAATCCCTTAGTCGTTTGGGACGTCGATGAAAATCATCTAGATGCCGCTGTGCATCACACCATTTTGTCTGCCTTTGCCAGCGCAGGCCAACGCTGCACCTGCGCCCGCCGCTTGATCGTGCAAGACAACGTCGCTGGGCAAATTTTTATTAATCGCTTGTTAGAAGTGACCGCCAAAATCCGCATCGGCGTATTTGATCTCTCGCCTGCTCCTTTTATGGGACCCGTCATTTCCCACCAAGCGGCGCAAAAATTATTACAAGCGCAAAGCAACATGCTAGATCGTGGCGCGACTTCCTTATTAAGCATGCATCAGTTGATTCCACAAACCGGCTTTGTTTCTTGCGGCATTGTGGATGTCACGCACGCACAAGGCATCCCGGATGAGGAATGGTTTGGCCCTTTATTGCAAGTCATCCGCGTCAGTGATTTTGCACAAGCAATCGCCGTTGCTAATGCCACGCAATTTGGCTTGGCTGCCAGTTTGCTAAGCGATAATGCCGCACACTGGCAGGAATTTTCTACCCAAATACGCGCTGGCATTATCAACTGGAATCGCCCCACCACAGGCGCCGCAAGCAGCGCGCCATTTGGCGGCGTTGGTTTGTCCGGCAATGCCAGACCTAGCGCTTACTACGCGGCTGATTATTGCGCCTATCCCGTCGCGTCGATGGAAGCCGAACACTTGAACATGCCCACACAAATTACTGCTGGCTTGTTCTTTTAAAATCAAAAAATTATAAAAATCACAGCAATTACAGAAATTACAGAAAATACACTATGTCTATACGCCTCATCGTTGGTCTCGGTAATCCAGGTGCAGAATACGAACAAACACGCCACAACGCCGGCTTCTGGTTGCTCGACAACCTGGCTCATACGCTTACTAGCCGCTGGCAGCAAGAAAGCCGCTTTCAGGGATTGTTTACCAAAAGCAGCATCTTTGCGCCTAGCGTCACACCCGTGGTGCACTCCACACAGGAAATTTTTTTGTTAAAACCACAAACCTTCATGAACCGCTCAGGCCTATCCGTTGCCGCAGTGGCGCGTTTTTACAAAATCCCTTCACATGAAATACTAGTAGTGCATGATGAACTTGATCTCACACCAGGCACAGCCAAACTCAAAAAAGACGGCTCAGCCGGCGGCCACAATGGCTTAAAAGACATCAGTGCCGCGCTTGGAACGCAGGATTATTGGCGCCTAAGAATAGGCATAGGCCATCCACGCAGCCTCAACACGCAACAAGGCGTGGTCGATTACGTACTCCATCGGCCACGGCAGGAAGAGCAATTTCTAATAAACCAAGCAATTAGCAAAAGCTTGAACATCATTCCCCTGCTCTGCCAGGGGCAATTTAATGATGCGATGATGCAGTTGCATACGGATTAAATTCGATATTAGTCATTAAAAAATTAATAAATTAGTAAAATAGCGGTCTTAAACCCCTAATCTTCACTTCCCTATTCAAATTTCATAAAGCACACATCATGAGTCTTAAATGCGGTATCGTCGGCTTGCCTAACGTCGGTAAATCCACTCTCTTCAACGCCTTGACCAAAGCGGGCATCGCAGCAGAAAACTATCCGTTCTGCACAATCGAACCCAACGTCGGCATCGTCGAAGTTCCTGATCCACGCCTGCAAGTACTGTCAAGCCTCATCACACCAGAACGCGTGGTACCAGCCGTGGTGGAATTCGTCGATATCGCTGGTTTAGTAGCGGGCGCTTCCAAAGGTGAAGGTTTGGGCAACCAATTCCTGGCCCATATCCGCGAAACAGACGCCATCATCAACGTGGTGCGCTGTTTTGAAGACGACAACGTGATCCACGTTGCAGGAAAAATCAATCCGTTGAGTGATATCGAAGTGATTCAAACCGAACTGGCACTAGCCGATTTGAGTACGATCGAAAAAGCCATCCATAGAGAAAACAAAAAAGCTCGCTCCGGCGACAAAGACGCCGCCAAGCTACTCACGCTGATGGAACGGATTGCCGAGCACTTAAACGAAGCCAAACCCGTCCGCACCATGGGCTTGGATGCCGAAGAAATGGCACTCATCAAACCGCTGTGCCTCATCACCGCCAAACCCGCCATGTACGTCGGCAATGTATCGGATAGCGGATTTACCAATAATCCGCTGCTAGATCAATTAACCGCGTACGCCAAATCACAAAACGCCCCCACAGTCGCGATCTGCGCATCATTAGAAGCAGAAATCGCCGACCTGGACGACGCCGACAAAGAAGCCTTCCTAGCCGATATGGGCATGCAAGAACCAGGCTTGGATCGCCTGATCCGCGCCGCTTACAAACTGCTCGGCCTGCAAACCTACTTCACCGCTGGCGTCAAAGAAGTCCGTGCCTGGACCATCCACATCGGCGACACCGCCCCCCAAGCCGCCGGCGTCATCCACACCGACTTCGAACGCGGCTTCATCCGCGCGCAAACTATCGCTTATGACGATTTCGTGACGTACAAAGGTGAATCAGGCGCTAAGGAAGCAGGCAAGATGCGTTCGGAAGGGAAGGAATATGTAGTGAAGGATGGGGATGTGTTGAATTTCTTGTTTAATGTGTGATTTGAGATAGTAGTCAGTAATTACGCAATTTTTAGCGTAATTACAAAGATGTACAAAATCTCCAGCCATTGGTTGGAGATTTGCTTTAGACAAAACACATTAATCAGTGATTTTCAGTACGCGTTTCCGAAGAAGGAAAATTGGTTATATGCATAGATAAAGACTTCTGCCCCGTCAAAACTTCGCGCAGAGCTTGGCGATTCGCAGCATTGTCGTTTTCAATCTGACCGTACCCATCAGGAAAATAAGACTGGTTTTTGATGTGGGTTTTGTCCAAATCAAAACCTAAGTAAATAACCATCGCATACAGCAATTCAACGAGTAACTCAACGCGCTTTATTCCCCAAGCTTCTTGAGGGTAATCCCTATCATTCAAATGATCTAAGTATCGCTTCCAAAACCGACGGATCTCAATCTGTTGCTTCTCATCAGAATGAAAAACAACATCAATCATATTAAGTGACTCAACATGAAGAGGATCAAGATTAGCCGCTCTCGTGGCCATCAATGTCTTGAAGATGCGTAGCTGCTCATCCCGCGACTGAGTTTTACGTTCAAGCCACTTGGTCACCTGAACCGCAATCAATGGTTACTTATTTCTGCAACAACTTAAAAGCACAATATCAATAAAAAGGTAGAATCAGACCACAAAAAATGACCAACTCACAACACCCCAAATCCCCATGAACACAACCAGATCATCCAAATTCGATGAAGTTGCCACCGCCTTAGGCCATAGCCTTGAAGGCGAAATAAAAATCGGGGGCAATTATATCTCTGCGATACGAAACGGCAACGAAATCTACATCAGCGGGCAAATTCCGCGTGTTGGAAATACCGTGATTGTTACTGGGCGCGTAGGCAGTGAAGTGATGCTGGCCGAAGCGCAACTGGCGGCCAAAATCTGTGTAATGCGTGCGCTGGCTTTGCTTACTCAAACGCTGGGGTCACTCGATAGGGTAAAACACATTTTGCGCATGAATGTTTATATTCAGTCTGCAGAAGACTTTACCCAACACAGCGAAGTCGCCGATGGCGCGTCGGAAGTGCTGTACAGCATATTGGGTGAATCAGGCATACACACTAGAACCAGCGTTGGCGTGTATCAACTTCCTAAAAATGCAGCAGTAGAGCTAGATTTGATTGCTATTACAGATTAATAAAAGGAAAAACCGTGAGTATCTCTCCAATCCACCTACCCAAGCCGCACTCGCTGAAATGATCGCCGCTGCCGGCCTGACGGTACGCGAAGCAATCCAAGCAAAAGGCACGCCGTATCTGGAATTAGGGCTCGATTCATCATCCATCACAGACCAACAATTACTCCAAAAAAATGGTGGAACATCCCATCCTCATCAACCGCCCATTCGTCATCACACCATTGGGAACCAAGCTGTGTCGGCCATCGGAACTGGTACTGGAAATTTTGCCGCTGCCGCAACGTGGGGCGTTTAGCAAAGAAGATGGAGAGTTGGTTGTGGATGAAAATGGAGTAGGTATTAAATAGGAATAAATTCTTGGCGAAGATATGATTGACGCATGTGAAACAGATTGGGACTAATAAATTCTTTTATTTTTGATGAAAATAACTATTGCCACAACCGTCCAAATCATTCATAATGCGTCCCGCGTTGCCGAGGTGGCGGAATTGGTAGACGCACGGGACTCAAAATCCCGCGCCGCAAGGCGTGCCGGTTCGATTCCGGCCCTCGGCACCAAAGAACATTTGGTACATAGCAACAAAAGGCGGTAAGTCAATAAAAAGACTTACCGCCTTTTTTGTTTTTTGCAATCTTTCTTCAACGCTAATCAATTCCTCGCCTAATTTTGCTGATTTCATCCAAGCTAGGTTAAGCTTCCACATCACCAAATTTCAAACCATAACGAAAATTGATAAGGGAGCATTGCTTGAAAACTTTTTTTCGCTTGGTCTTTCGTATTTTATTTCGAATCAAAGCACCCAAAAACACTGAACTACTAATGGCAGATCGTTTGTTAATTGTAGCGAATCACGAATCTTTCATTGATGGTTTGTTATTAGGTTTGTTTTTGCCGATCAATCCGGTGTTTGTCGTGCATACGACGATTGCGCAAAATCGCTGGTTTAAGTTGATTTTGATGCTAGTAGATTATCTGGCGGTCGACCCAACAAGCCCGATGGCAATGAAGAAAGTCATCAAACTGGTCGAAACTGGGCGCCCAGTGGTGATTTTCCCAGAAGGTCGCATCACCACCACCGGCAGTTTGATGAAAGTCTATGATGGCCCAGCTTTTGTGGCTGCCAAAACTGGCGCTACCATCGTGCCAATTCGGATTGACGGCGCATCGCGTAGTTATTTTAGTCGGATGAGTGGGCGTTATCCACGTCGATTGTTACCTCGTCTTACTATTACCTTGCTACCTCAAACATATTTGCAGATGCCAGAATCCGGCACCGCCAAAATGCGTAGAAAAAAAGCAGGCGAAGGCATGCGCAAAATTATGCAAGATATGCTGTTTCATTCACAGCCTAAGCAAACGCTGTTTTTAAGCATGTTGGATGCGATGCAAATTTATGGTCGCAAACATCGGTTTATTGAAGACTTACAACAGGTGGAATATTCCTACAATGACATCCTGAAAATCGCCCTGGCCCTAGGAAAAATCACCACCAAATTATCAGACAACAATGAGCGCATCGGCGTCCTGCTACCGAATCTGGTATCGACGCTTGGGCTAATCGTTGGAATGACAGCGTTTGGCAGAGTTCCAGCCATGCTCAATTACACAGCCGGCACGGATGGCATGCAAAATGCCTGTATTGCTGCCGGGATTCGCACCATCATCACGTCGAAACGATTTCTCGACACAGCCAAAATTGCTCCACAAGTCGCCAGCCTACAAAATGTCCGTATTTACTATCTGGAAGACTTACGCGCACATTTAAATTTCTTTGACAAAATTTGGTTACTGGCTTTTGCAATGCCTTTTCCACGCTTGGTAAATCGTTCGCTTGATACCGAAGCAATGGCGGTAGTGCTGTTTACCTCTGGGTCGGAAGGCAAACCAAAAGGCGTGGTGCATTCGCATCGCTCTATCCTGTCGAATATCGCCCAAATCCGCTCTGTGATTGATTTTTCAGTCGATGATAAGTTTTTAAATGCCTTGCCTATTTTTCACTCTTTTGGCTTGACTGCAGGCGCATTGTTACCCTTGCTGACGGGAACACGCTTATTCCTGTATCCGTCGCCGCTACATTATCGCGTGATCCCAGAAATCATTTATGACCGTGGCTGCACCGTTTTATTTGGCACCAACACCTTTTTAGGTAATTACGCCAAATTCGCGCATCCTTATGATTTTTATCGCTTGCGTTACGTGGTTGCGGGAGCAGAAAAATTATCGGATGTAGTGAGAAGCACCTGGTTTGAGAAATTCGGCATCCGCATTCTGGAAGGCTATGGCGCGACGGAAACAGCTCCGGTTATTTCAGTCAACACGCCCATGGCTTATCGCAGCGGCACGGTGGGCCTAGCTTTGCCTGGGATAAAAACACACTTGCAACCTGTGGCTGGCATCGCAAACGGTGGCCAACTACATGTGACAGGCCCCAACATGATGCATGGCTATTATCGCTATGAAAACCCCGGCGTCATCGACGTCCCACAATCGAGCGTTGGTAGCGACTGGTACGACACAGGTGACATCGTTGAAATTGACGAAGATGGTTTCATCAGCATCAAAGGTCGAATGAAGCGTTTCGCCAAAATTGCCGGCGAAATGATTTCTCTGGAAGTCGTTGAAAAAATCGCGACCCTTACATCACCAAACCAACAACATGCCGCCAGCACGCAAGCCGATCTTCAACGTGGTGAAACCATCGTGTTGTTCACCACAGACCATGCCTTATCACGTGACAAGTTGCAAGAAACGGCACGAGAAATGGGCACGCCAGAACTGGCCGTCCCACGCAAAATTGTCGCCATTGATGCCCTGCCTTTGCTAGGCACTGGAAAAATCGATTATGTTTTATTGAAAACCATGGCGGATGCAGCATAAATTCTGATTGGCCATTTTTTACCCAACCAAGGAAATGCACGTGAGTGAAAAGAATCAATTTAGTTTGTTAGTTGAACGTCGTTTTGGGCCATTTTTCATCACCCAGTTTCTAGGCGCATTCAACGATAATTTATACAAAAATGCCATGATGTTATTGCTCGCATTCCAAGGCGCAGCGATCACGACCATGAGTTCTGACATCGTGATTCAACTCTCAGGTGCATTGTTTATTCTGCCGTTCTTTCTGTTTTCCGCCACAGCAGGACAAATTGCCGATAAGTACGACAAAGCAACACTGATACGCTTCGTCAAATTATTCGAAATCCTGATCATGATTTTGGCGGGATTTGGATTTTATTATCACCACTTGTATTTGCTGATGAGCGCCTTGTTCTTGATGGGAACGCATTCCGCTGTTTTCGGCCCGATTAAATACGCGATTTTGCCCCAGCATTTAAAAGAAGAGGAGTTGGTAGGCGGCAATGGCTTAGTGGAAATGGGCACCAATGTCGCCATTTTGTTGGGCACAGTATTGGGCGGGATTTTGATCGGACGCAATCACGGTCCAATTCTCGTGAGTGCTGTCACGATAGGCTTGGCTGTGTTGGGCTACTTATCCAGCAGAAGCATCCCAACCGCGCCCTCCTCATCGCCACAACTGCAAATCAATTGGAATATTTGGACAGAAACCTGGCGCAATCTGCAGTTCACCAAGCAAAACCGCACGGTATTTTTATCCATCTTAGGAATTTCATGGTTTTGGTTATTTGGACTGGTTTTCTTGTCGCAATTTCCTAACCTCACCAAAACTGTGTTGCATGAAGATGAAACAGTCGTCAGCTTGCTACTGACAATCTTTTCAATTGGCGTCGGCATTGGTTCGCTACTGTGCGAACGTCTTTCTGGTCATAAAGTGGAAATCGGCCTAGTACCACTTGGCTCACTCGGTATGACGATTTTTGGCGTAGATTTTTACTTCGCCATTTCGCCCATCCTGCCACACGCAGCCATGGGGAGCACTGGTGCCTGGGCATTCTTAATGGACATTTCACATCTGCGTTTAATCGCTGACTTGTTTTTAATTGGCTTATTTGGCGGTTTATACATCGTGCCACTGTATGCATTGATACAAATCCGCAGCGAACCAGCCCATCGCTCCCGCATCATTGCTGGCAACAACATCATCAATGCACTAGCCATGGTGATTTCAGTCGCACTGGTGCTTGGTTTGTTTGAATTGGGACTATCGATCCCGCAAGTTTTATTAGTCACAGCCTTGCTGAATGCGCTTGTTGTGGCTTACATTTTTATTCTGCTACCAGAATTCTTAAAGCATTTCTGGACGTGGATATTGGAACGTTCGATACATCGATTCAGAAAAAATAACAATCCAAACAATGACAAATAACCTACTTTCTCAAGTGCTCTTCCCAAGTACGTATAATCAAACCGCAAAGTGCATCAAATGCCTCGCGCCGCGCGGTTGAGGGACGTGCCAACAAAGCAATACCCCTGCGCGGAACAGGTTCTGCAAAGGGGAATGTTTTTAAATTAGTGCCATTCAATAAACCAGAAGACAAACTCATTTCTGGCACCAAGGCCAACCCCAAACCAGCATTCACCATTTGCACCAAAGTGTACAAACTGGTTGCCTCCAATATCGGTGATGTTTGGGATTGTTGCGCTGCAGTTTGCTTGATGCTGCATGCTGACAATGTATGACCACGCAGGCAGTGGCCCTCTCCCAATAACAACAAACGCTCTGTATCCAACTCTTTCGTCAACAATTGCTTGGGTAGAGCGAAATCTGCTGGCGCCACCAGCCATAAAGGTTCTTCAAATAAAGTTTGAATCAATAAATTGCCAGTCTCATAAGGCAAAGCCAGCAAGGCAAAATCCAATTCGCCATCATTTAAACGATGCAATAAATTGTCGGTTAAATCCTCTTTTAATGCGATTTTCAACGCAGGATAACAACGCTGCATTTCTGGAAAAACCGTTGGCAGCAAAAAAGGAATAATGGTGGGAATGACGCCCAAGCGAATCACACCTTCCATGGGATTGGCCCCACGCTCCGCCGCCTGCATCAAATCTTCGCTGGCAGCGAGTACGCCCTGTGCACGATTAACAACCTCCAAACCCACCGCCGTCATCACAACACGATGCCGCTCACGCTCGACCAATTGCGCGCCAATCGTCGCTTCCAACTCCTTGATGCCAGCACTCAACGTGGATTGAGTGACAAAACAAGACTCCGCAGCGCGTGTGAAATTCAAATGTTCAGCCAAGGCAAGCAAATAATGCAGTTGGCGTAATGAAGGGAAAATAGGCATTTTTTACAACCTACAAAATCCATGGCGCACATCAAATCAAGTACAGCAGATTCACCAAAAAGTGAGGGAAAATCAGATGTAAAATCAACTTACCAAAGAAGCAATGCAATATTGACTAATCGCGCTCAACACATGCGCATCCTCACCGACTGCCCCAACCGTACGCAAGGTCAAATTCGGATGCGCATGCTGTAAAGATTGAAGCAACATAGGCAAATCCCGCGCCACATGCCCACCTTGCCCAAAAAAGACAGGTACCACCGTGACAAGCTCACAACCTGACTCCGCCAAAGTCGGCAACACATCCGGCAGACTGGGTGTCATACACTCCAAAAAAGACAACGACACTGACACATCAGGCAACGCTGCCTGCGTCATTTGCTGTAAACGCTTAAATGGTGTTGCCCAATTGGGATCACGCGCACCATGCGCAAACAAAACCAAAGCTTGTTTTTTCATTTTTAATCATTTCAAAAATATCAATGCCGCTCTACCCAATACAAAGCAGTCATCGCGAACAATAAAAACAGTGCGCTGGGCGCAAGTGCTGTAGACCATGCTGGCCAAGTATTTAATAAACCAAGATGGGAAAAAAGACTATTCAGCAAGGCAAAACTGACACCTAAAATGACGCCTATAAAAATCTTGAGACTGACACCACCCGTCCGAAAATGCAAATAGGCAAAAGGCAAGGCCAAAGCCATCATGACAAAGATAGCAAGGGGATACGTCATTTTCTTCCAAAGTGCAATTTCATAGCGTACCGTATCCTGTTTGTTGTCAGTCAAATGCTTGGTATACATGGCAAGATCGTAGACGGACATCCGATCAGGATCAGCAAACAAAATAGATAGAATTTCCGGTGTAATTTCTGACACCACATCCTTGTGCGCTAACTGAGCGGTTGTAACCGTGCTTTGATTGGAAAGGGTGTTTCCTTGCTTGAGATGGCTGACATGATCGATAATCGCAAATCTGGTTTCTGAAACCTGGGACAAACGCCATGTATTCGCACCCAAATAATGGCCAGTATTTGCGGCAGTCACGGTTATCAAACGGAAATCCTGGTCGAAATCATACAACTTCACTTCTTGTAACTGCCCATCTGGACGTGTTTCTTTCACATTAAGAAAACGCGAGCCCATTACCTTTCCTGTCAGACCATGTTCTTTAATCATATCTTTGGCCCATAGACCAGAACGAAACTGTGGTGACATAGCAGTTGTACCCTGGGCACGCAATTTGGATTGCTCAGCCATTTTTGCGGCTTCTGGCGCAACAAATTCACCTAACAAAAAAGTCAAAATAGCAAACACCGCTCCAATCTTGGTCAATATCCAGGCAGCTTGCGAAGTCGACAGTGACGCCACGCGCATGATGGTAAATTCAGAACGCACAGCAAACTTTGCCAGCACGTAAATTGTTCCGATTAAAGCGGAAATCGGCATCAATTGATAAATGTAGGCCGGCAAACCCATGAAGACGTATAAGAAAGCATGCTGCAGGCGATACCCACCCTTACCAACAGATTGAACTTCACTCGCCAAATCAAAGAAGGTGAACAAAGCTAAAAATGCTAGCAGGACAAAAAATACGGCCTGAATAATTTCTGTCGCAAAATATCGTTGCAATACTTTC
Organism: uncultured Burkholderiaceae bacterium; assembly: GCA_964568305.1. Classification (GTDB taxonomy): domain Bacteria; phylum Pseudomonadota; class Gammaproteobacteria; order Burkholderiales; family Burkholderiaceae_D; genus JAGKXB01. Next base: position 3,585 of record CAZMPS010000014.1, on the reverse strand, counting down.
ATGACGCAACCGATCCCGATTGTTTAGAAGGTTCACAGTGCTGTAATCGTTTAGTTTGCTTGAAACAGAAAACACGCTTAAACGATTTCCACAACATCACAGGATGATAGCGATCATGGACATTAATCCGCCATAAAAACAATCCCACAGTCATACTCAATATAACCAAATGAATAGGCCAACAAGCCCAAACGAATGCAAGACGACCTTGCGCCACCATGACTTCCAAAATACTAACCATATTGCTGTAACTGATGTAAAGCAATAAAGCGATGATCAAATTCATCGATCGCCCCACACGCGGATGGACAAAACCCAAAGGAATGGCGAATAGCATCAATAACAAACACATCATCGGTAAACTGATACGCCACAACAGTTCAGCCTGATTCAATTTGTTTGGATTACTCAATAAAGCCAAAGTAGAAAGAGAACGGGCCGACTTATCCCCCACCAAAGACAGGGCTGGTCTAGCCAGCAAAACAGCATAACGCTCGAAATCCATCATTTGAAAATCAGACTGAACCGATGGATCCGACTGACCAGGTAAACTCTCATATCGCCGCCCCTTTTGCATCACCAAGAATTTCTCACCATCGGCATTGATTTCTGTAAACCCTTGTTTGGCAACAATCACATTGATTTGGCCATTTTGCCAAGTATTCACAAAGACATTTTGGACTTTCATCGCATCACCAGATTTTCCCGCCACAAAAAAAATCCGTTTAGCAGAAGAAGATTCTCGGAATTTCCCAGGCGCGATCAAAGCAATATCTTCGCGCTTTTCGAAACGCTCGGTTACTTCGGCACCGACTTTAGTCGCCCACGGGGTCAAAATAAAACTCAACAACGCAGTGCATAACACCCACGGCAAAGCAAACATCAGCACTGGTCGAACCCATCTCGACAAGCTCAATCCAGAGGCGAACCAAACCACCATTTCCATATCCTGGCAACTGCGTGCCACCACCAACAAGACGGAAACAAAGCCAGTCAAAATCAAAATAATGGGAAGATATTTAAGAGCGGCCAAACCAATCAACAAAATCACATCATTAGATGCCACTTTGCCTCCTGCTGCCTGGCCAAGAATTTTGATTAACATCACCGTGATGGTAATCGTAAAAAGCGCAGTAAAGACGGCCCCAGCAACACCACCTAACTCACGCCGAATTGCACGCTGAAAAATCATTCGAAGACTATAATGACGCAGGAAAAAAGGAGAGACATATGAAACCAACCAAGCAAGCCAAACAAGTAAAACACGCAAATTACTTCGAACATATGAAGGAAATCGACTTTAGCATAAAATCCCTCGACACAAAAAACTTGGCCGATCTGAAATCCGGCTGCATCGTTGTCGGTGTGTTTGAAAAAACGACATTATCCCACGCCGCACAAGCCTTGGATCATCAAGGCGGTATTAGCGCTGCACTAGCATCAGGCGATATCAACGGCAAACCAGGCAGCACTTTATTGCTACGCAACGTGAATGGCGTTGCCGCCGAGCGCGTGTTACTGGTTGGTTTAGGAAAAGCAGAAAAAGAAGACAAAAAAAACAAAGAAGACAAAGAAGAACAAACAATCAGCGAAAAGAGCTTTTTGAGTGCTTTAAACGCAATCAACCAAGCTTTCTCCAAACTGGGTACAAAAGATGCTGCAATCGCCCTTCCGATGGATGCTATCAAAGAACGCGATGTGCATTGGGCTGTGCGTCAGTGCGTATTGACTGCACATGACAATGCCTATCGCAGCGATATGCTGAAAAGCAAAAAAGATCCCGCACCAGCTGGCGTCAACAAAATTACACTAGCACTAGATCTTGCATCCTCCTCATCTTCTGTTTCGACTGATACTGCTAACTCTTCCTCTTCTACTTCCACAGAAATCAAAGCCAAAGACAGCACGCTCAAACAAACGCTGGCGCAAAGCCTGGCGATTGCACAAGGCGTGCATTTGACGAAAGATTTAGGCAATTTGCCTGGCAATATTTGCACCCCTAGCCATTTAGCCCAAGTCGCACAAAAACTGGCGCAAGATTACGACCTAGAAATTGAAGTGTTAGACCGCAAGCAAATGGAAGCACTCAAAATGAATTGCTTGCTGTCCGTCACCAACGGCAGCCAAGAAGCACCCAAGTTTATCGTCTTAAAACACATGGGCGGCAAAGCCAAAGAAGCGCCAGTTGTGTTGGTTGGCAAAGGGATTACGTTTGATTCTGGTGGTATTTCACTCAAACCTGGCACGACCATGGATGAAATGAAATACGACATGTGCGGCGCAGCATCGGTACTCGGCACCATGCATGCGGTCGCTACCATGAAGTTAAAACTGAATGTGATCGGCGTGATTGCCAGCTGCGAAAACATGCCATCCGGCTCCGCCACCAAACCAGGCGACATCGTCACATCAATGGCTGGTTTAACCGTTGAAATTTTGAATACCGATGCCGAAGGTCGCTTAATCCTGTGTGATGCTTTGACTTATGTAGAACGCTTAAAACCCGCCGCCGTCATCGATATCGCCACCCTGACCGGTGCCTGCATCGTGGCTTTAGGTCACCACAATTCTGGCCTATTCACACGCCATGATGCCGCGCATGATCAATTGGCGTCAGAACTTTTAGACGCTGGGAAAGCAAGCAGCGACACCGTATGGCGCATGCCGATTGAAGAAGCGTATCAGGAACAACTGAAATCGAATTTTGCCGACATCGCCAATATCGGCACACCAGGTGGTGCTAGTATCACAGCGGCGAGTTTCTTGGAATATTTCACTAAAAAATATACCTGGGCACATTTGGATATTGCTGGCACTGCCTGGAAATCCGGTGCAAAAAAAGGCGCCACTGGACGCCCTGTACCACTTTTAACAACGTTCTTGATTCAACGCAGCAACAAAAGCTGATCTAAAAAAAGATTTTTCGTCCTAATTTGACACTTTTGATGCCTAAGTAAGTGCCAGTTTTTACCAAGAGACAAGCCTTCTCAACAAACAAACTGGCACTTAATTCCTGATTATCAATGCTTAAATCCGCAAATAGCTCATTACCCACTCCCTCAATTCTTCTCGGTAGGTCTTCTTCAAACTAGGCGCAATAACTTGAATCATCGTTTCATAAGCAGAGCGCAATTTCGTTCGATGCACATACTCACAATTCAATTCTCTTACACCTTGGGATTGAAAGGCATCTATGACTCCACGACCCAACGCTATGACAAAACTACGATCAATCGGAGGGAAGTGTTCCTTCCAAATCTGATGTTCCCGAATAACCCTTTCAATTTGCCTCTCTTTTGGCAACAAAGCCAATATTTCTGCATAGGCTGACATTAATTTGGCGATAGTAGGAGCAGAAGCCTGCCCAGTATCCCATTCCGCTGTTCGTGAAGTGACAAGGAAAGAATCGATTGACTCACTCAACTGTAAATCGTATCTCTGGATAGCGCCATCAATTCTGTCTTTATATCTCATACCAAAAACAGACAATCTGTATCTTATCGATAGATACAAAGAACACGACCGAGATGATGAAGTGCACAAATCTAGTCGCGCACCTCGATTAAGCAAATAGCAAATCAATCC
>CAZMPS010000013.1:1310-17581 GCA_964568305.1 uncultured Burkholderiaceae bacterium | reverse complement strand
GTAGTGTAGAGAAAGCTGGGTTTAAGCAGCTTTAGCGTAAACGGAATCGTTTGCGTTTAATTTTTTCTAGCTGTATTTACGAGGTAACCAGTCCTCGGTATGCCCTAGTCCGCTTTGCAACCCCTGTCGAAGCCAAGTCGCCCCCGGATAGATTTCTATTATAGCGGATTGCTGGGTTTTGGTTCGTGCTTGTTTATTTGTTCAAAAGACTTTGATGACTTTAAGGAGTTTAACAATCCCAACACCTGCAACGGCGTATCAGCTACAAAATCTGCACTCCAAGTATCAACTTCAATTGCGCCGCCGTATCCCCAGTTGGCGGCGATGGTTAACATGCTAGCGGCTTGGCCGGCTTGGATGTCGCGTAAGTCGTCGCCTACGTACCAGCATTCTTGTGGGCTGAATCCGAGTTGGCGGGCAGCTTCCAGCAAGGGTTCGGGGTGGGGTTTGGCGTGAGGGGTGGTGTCACCGCAAATGACGCAGGCTGTGTGTTGTAAGCCAATTTGCTGCACCAAGGGCAGGGTGAGGCGGGTGGATTTGTTGGTGACGATGCCCCAGGGTAAGTTGTTTTCGCGCAAGGCATCCAACAATGCTGTCACGCCATCGAATAAGCAACTGTTGACGGCCAATGCTGCAGCGTAATTGTCGAGAAAAGCGGTGCGTAGGGCGTCGTATTCTGCATTTTCTGGCGTCAAACCAAAGGCGGCGCCGATCAAGCCGCGTGCTCCGGCTGAGGCGTAGGGGCGTAATGATTCGTAAGGAGTTGGTGCCAAGCCGCGTGTGGTACGCACCAGATTGATTGCGGCGGCCAAGTCGGGTGCTGTGTCGACTAGTGTGCCGTCGAGGTCAAACAAAATGGCGCGTGGTTTTGGGGGTAAGGGACTAAGCATTGGTATCCAACATCAAATCTGCCTGCGAAATAAACGCATCGGCGTAAAACTCTGTTTCAGGTAAATGGTTTAGCTTGACGAAATCGTGCTTGGCTGCATCGACCATGACGGGTGCGCCACAAGCGTAGACCTGATATTTGGATAAATCGGGGAAGTCATTCAACACCGCTTGATGCACAAAGCCACTGCGGCCTTGCCAGTTGTCTTGCGGCAGCGCATTGGAGATAACGGGGATGTAGGCAAAGTTGGGCAGAGTGTCGGCCCATGTTTGGCACAGCGTGTGCATGTACAAATCCTGCGGGCGTCGTCCGCCCCAATACAAGGTGATAGGACGTTGGGTTTGCAGGTGGATAGCGTGCTCGATCAATGCTTTGATAGGAGCAAAACCAGTTCCGGAGGCGAGCAGAATAATGGGTTTGTCGCTTTCTTCCTGTAAGAAAAAACTGCCTTGTGGTCCTTCAAAACGCAAAATGTCACGTTCTTTCATGGTGCTGAAGACGTGATCGGTAAACAAACCGCCTGGCATATGGCGAATATGCAGGCTGATTTTGTCATCCAAATGCGGTGCGCTGGCCATACTGTAGCTACGTCGTTTGCCGTCTTTCAGCATGAATTCAATATATTGCCCAGCGCGGTATTGCAGCTTTTCATTGGCGGGCAGTTGTAGCGTGATGATCATGACATCGTCGCTGACTTTTTCCATCGTAGCGATGCGCGAGGGCATTTTTTTGACGGGAAAAGCATCGTTATCATCAATCACGCGTGCTTCGATTACTAGGTCTTCTTTTGGCACGGAGCAGCAAAATAGGGAGTAGCCTTGCGCTTCTTCATTAGCGGGCAAGGCTTTTTCTTGATGTGTGCGATGGGTGACTGAGCCTGTAATAAGCTTGCCTTTGCAAGAGCCGCAAGCGCCGTTTTTGCAGCCATATGGCAAGCCAAGGCCAGCACGCAGTGCGGCGTTTAAAACAGTTTCGTCTTCATCACAATGGAATTGCCGACCACTCGGCTGGACAGTCACTTGAAAAGTCATACAATCTGGGGCGTGAAAAAATGGGAAGAATGAGGGTTAATTAATTGAGCAGGCGGAATTTTAGACTGTTTGGTGGAATTTGAAGAGAAATGGTATTGATTGAGAAATGGTATTGATGTGACGGAATCGGAATGGATATTAGGTAATGAAAAATAAAATCAACAAGCCACGCCTGCTGATTGTGGGTTGTGGCGATATCGGCATGCGCTTATTGCCCTTGTTGCGCGATGCGTTCCGAATTTTCGCCGTGATCAGAAGTGCCGACCATGGCGCTGCGTTGCGGGCAGCGGGTGCGACGCCCATCATTGCTGATTTGGATCATCTTGATAGCCTGGCCCGTTGTGCCAGACTGGCACCTTACATCGTCCATTTGGCACCACCGCCGTCGCATAAGCCTAATAATTTACACGATCAGCGCAGTCGTAACTTGACAGCGATATTGCCGCGTCATGCCACGCTGGTTTATATCAGCACCAGCGGCGTGTATGGCGATTGTGGCGGTGTGTGGGTGAACGAAAATCGTCCTGTACAGCCACAAAGTGCACGTGCCAAACGGCGGGTGGATGCGGAGCAAATATTGCGTGTTTGGGCTAGGTGCTCGCATTCTCGCTTATCCATTTTGCGCGTGCCTGGCATCGTGGCAGAAAATCGCTGGCCGCTGCAACGTTTAGAAAACAAGATTCCGGCTTTGTTGCCCGATGAGGATGTGTTCACTAATCATATTCACGCCGATGATTTGGCACGAATCATCAAACTTGCTTTGTTTAGAGCGCGCCATTGCCGGGTGTATCACGCAGTCGATGATACACAGATGAAAATGGGCGATTATTTTGATGCAGTGGCGAATGCGTTTGCGTTACCCAGACCACCACGTTTATCACGCACAGAATTACAACAAGTGGTGACACCACTGCAATGGTCTTTTTTGTCGGAATCGCGCCGTTTGTCGAATCAGCGCATGAAGTCTGAACTGGGTGTGCGTTTGCGTTATCCGACTATTGCTGCGGCTTTGCCATCTTCTGCGCATGTGGATCGCTTTGCCGAGAATCATTTGCCGGCTAAGGCTGCATGGCCAGATTTCATTGTGGATACACCTAATGTGCGTTATCCGACGCGTCTCAATTGTATTACCCAGTTATTGGATAAATGGGTAGAAGGCGCTGATCATGCTGATTATATTGATCGGATAGCCATTTATAGCGAGCAAGGGAAGTGGACGTATCGCCAACTACAGCAGGCGGTTAATCAGATTGCGCACGTCTTGCAAACTAAGCTGGCATTGCAGCCAGGCAACCGCGTGTTGTTGCGTGGTGCTAATACTTTCATGATGGCAGCGTGTTTTTTGGCTGTGATCAAAGCCGGCTGCATTGCTGTGCCCAGCATGCCGTTGCTGCGTGAGCAGGAATTGTCTTTGATGATAGAGAAGGCACAAATTGATGCGATTTTGTGTTGCGCTAGCTTGAAGCAAGAGATTCCTGAATCTTCTTTATCTTCTTTAGATAAAGTCGTCTATTTCCATGATGAATCACCGCATGGCTTAGAGCAATTGATGACCAATCAGCCGACTACGTTTACGGCTATCGATACCGCAGCGGATGACGTGTGCCTGATTAGTTTTACTACCGGCACGACTGGCACGCCCAAGGCGACTATGCATTTTCATCGTGATTTGCTGGCGATTTGCGATTGTTTTCCGCGCTTCATTTTGCAGACACAGGTAGATGATATCTTCATCGGGAGCACGCCATTGGCGTTTACCTTTGGTTTAGGCGGCATGTTGCTTTTTCCTTTGCGCGTCGGCGCGGCAACCGTGTTGTTGGAGAAAATATCACCCGCAATCTTGCTGCAGGCGATTCAGGATTTTCGCGCCAGTGTGTCTTTTTCTGTTCCCACGTTGTATCGCCAAATGACGAGCTTGGTAGCAAATTATGATGTCAGTAGCCTACGAGCAAGCGTTTCCGCAGGCGAAGCCTTGCCTATCGAAACGCGTGAAAATTGGCAAAAATTAACCGGCCTGGCCATGATCGACGGCTTGGGTACGACGGAGTTATTGCATATCGTGATTTCTGCCGCTGGATCGGATATTCACCCAGGTGCGACTGGCAAAGTGATTCCTCCTTACCAAGCCTGCGTGCTGGATGATGCCGGTCAACCTGTACCGGCTGGCGTCATCGGCCGCTTGGCTGTCAAAGGGCCGACTGGTTGTCGTTATTTAGACGATGCAGAGCAGCAGAAAAAATACGTTTATCAAGGCTGGAATATGACCGGCGACGTGGTGGAAATGGATAGCGATGGCTATTTCTATTACCGTGGCCGTAGCGATGACATGATTATTTCCGCCGGTTACAACATCGCCGCGCTGGAGGTCGAGCAAGTGTTAATCCGCCACCCCAGCGTCGTCGAATGCGCAGTAGTAGGCCACCCCGACGCAGAACGCGGCCAAATTGTCCAAGCCCACGTAGTACTACACCCAGGCTACGAACCCGACGCAACGACGCGCAAGACGTTGCAGGATTTCGTCAAACAACGGATTGCTCCATACAAATATCCCCGTGCCGTAGAGTTTTGCACCGCTTTGCCACGTACGGAAAGTGGGAAGTTGCAGCGGTATAAGTTGCGTGGGCTATCTCTCTAGTTTTTTGTAAATTAAGTTGACTGATATCCGGTTAACAGATAATGTATTCTTATGTCAATTTACTCCTTTGCCTGCCCTGATACGGAAGCCCTTTTTACAACGGGCAAGAGTCGTCGATTCGTTAATATAAAGAGTGTGGCTGAACGTAAGTTGGCACAGCTTGATGCTGCGCCATCGGTGAATTTTATGAAAGCACCACCGGGTAATGACTTGAAGGAGTGTGACGGAGCTTGGCATGTTCGAATTAACGATCAGTGGCGCCTTACCTTTAAATGGGGCCCGCATGGACCTTACGATGTCCTGATCGAAGATCCACACTAAGCCTGGCTGTCTATATAACTTGACAGTATTGGAGTCCATCATGTTTAAAAATGGAATGCGACCTATCCATCCTGGAGAGGTCTTACTTGAAGATTACATCAAGCCCATGGGTGTGAGCGTGCGAGCCGTGGCTATGGCACTGCATGTGCCGTATTCGCGCTTGAGCGAAATTATCAAAGGCGAACGAGGTGTGAGTGCGGATACTGCGCTGCGCCTGGAGCGCTACTTTGGCAGCGAAGCGCAAGGGTGGCTCAATCTTCAGACTGCTTATGATCTTCGCAAAGCTGAAATATTGGCTGGGAAGGCGATTGCCAAGGCAATTAAACCTTTAGCAGCTGTCGCCGCTTAGTCCCCATTTTCTGCTGAATCTCCACATGAACATCCTATGCATAGGCGGCGGTCCCGCTGGTTTGTATTTTGCTTTGCTGATGAAAAAGCACAATTCGGCGCATCGTATTACCATACTTGAGCGCAATGGCCTGCAGGATGTGGCTGGTTGGGGGGTGGTGTTGTCGCAGCAGACTGTGCAGGATTTGTTGCGAGCGGATGTCGCCAGCGCTGAGGCTATTTTGCAAGCGTGTCAGCAGTGGGATGAGATCGATATCCATTTCAAAGACCGGCTGGTGCGTGCTGGTGGGCATGCTTTTTGCGGGATAGAACGTCGGCGTTTATTGCAGATTTTGCAGCATCATTCCTTGCAGGCTGGGGTGGAATATATTGCGAATACCAATGTATTCGACGACCAAACATTGGCGGCGCAATACGAGGCGGATTTGGTGATTGCTTGCGATGGGGCGAATAGTCATATACGTACCCGTTATGCCGAGCATTTTCAGGTGGAAGTGGAGCAGCGTCCGTGCCGTTTTATTTGGCTGGGTACGCGGAAAATATTGTCGGCTTTCACTTTTGCATTTGCCGAAACAGAATACGGTTGGTTGCAGGCGCATGCGTATCAACACGCAGCTGATACCGCGACGGTGATTATTGAAGTACCGGAAAACGTTTGGCAGCTCGCTGGCTTTGATCACATGTCGCAGCAGCAGTCTTTGGCTTTTTGCGAAAAAATATTTGCCCGTTATTTGGATGGCCATGCCTTGTTAGGTGGAGCGGCGTGGATGCAATTTATGCGCGTCACGTGCAAGCAATGGGTGCACTACCACAAAAAAATACCCATCGTATTAATGGGCGATGCGGCGCATACAGTGCATTTTACGGTGGGGGCTGGCACCAGATTGGCGTTGGAAGATGCGATGGCCCTGGCGCAAGGTTTGCAGCAATCTGACTTGCCAACGGCGTTGGCGCAATATCAGGAAACACGCCAACTAGCGGTGTTAAAAATGCAAAGCGCAGCGCGTAATTCCATGGAATGGTTTGAAAACGTGGCGCGTTATACCAGTTTGGAAGCGGAGCAATTTGCTTATTCCTTACTCACCCGCAGTCAGCGCGTTTCGCATGAAAATTTACGTGTGCGGGATCCAGCGTATGTGCAGGGAATTGAGCAATGGTTGATGCAACGTGCTTTGACGCAAACTGGTCAGCTTGACCAGTTTGGTCGTGTTGATGAGAAAAAAATGCGCGCTATTCCACCGATGTTTACGCCGTTTAAAGTACGCAACGTGCTGCTGAAAAACCGCATCGTGGTGTCTCCTATGGCGCAATATTCTGCGCAAAATGGTGTGGTGAGCGATTATCACCTGGTGCATTTAGGCAGTCGTGCCATGGGCGGAGCGGGTTTGATATTGACAGAAATGACCGCTGTGTCCCAGCATGGCAGGATCACACCAGCTTGTCCGGGTTTGTATGCACCAGAACATGCGCCAGCCTGGGCGCGCATTGTGGATTTTGTCCATGCCAATACCGATGCCAAAATCGGCGTGCAAATTGGCCATGCCGGGCCTAAAGGTTCTACCCGCCCCGCTTGGGAAGGAATGGATTTGCCGTTGGAGCCGGAAGCCGATAACTGGCCGTTGGTAGCGGCTTCTGCTCAGCAATATATTCCTGGTATTTCGCACATTGCCTCAGCGATGACTTTGGACGACATGGCAAGCATCAAACAGAATTTCATCCATGCAAGCAAACAAGCGGTGCAAGCGGGTTTTGACTGGCTGGAATTGCATTGCGCGCATGGTTATTTGCTATCGGGCTTTATTTCTCCATTGACCAATCAACGTACAGATTCATATGGCGGCACGTTGGAAAATCGTTGCCGTTATCCATTGGAAATTTTTGCTGCTATTCGTGCCGTTTGGCCTGAAGAATTGCCGATCAGCATCCGTATTTCTGCCCATGATTGGGTGCTGGGCGGCACCACGCCGGATGATGCAGTCGTGATTGCGCGTTTATTCAAGCAAGCTGGCGCTGATGTGATCGTTTGTTCTGCTGGTCAAGTCAGCCAGGAGCAACAACCGTTCTATGGCCGCATGTTCCAAACCCCTTTCTCCGATCGCATTCGTCACGAAGCCAACATCGCCACCATGGCGGTAGGTGCTATTTCCGAGGCCGATCACGCCAACAGCATCATCGCTGCGGGGCGTGCTGATTTATGTGCAATCGGACGACCTCATTTGGCTAACCCAGCATGGACGTTGCATGAGGCGGCGAAGATTGGGTATCGGGAGGTAAGGTGGCCGGATCAGTATGTGGCTGGGAAGGAGCCGTTGGAGCGGTATTTTGAAAAGAGTCAATCGTAGAGTTGACGATACGAAAATTATCCCGCTGACCAGATAACGTCAAATCATATTTTTAATTCAAAAACTTTATCGGAATGCATGCCGTTTACATGAAAATTGCAGCATTCCGAATGAGGTGTTTTGTATTACTAACTAAACAATATTTTTGCCAATCCAAATGTCCAATCAAAAGGAACGGTTATGGTGAGTCCACCTTTAAACAGTATTTTGCCTTCTTCAAGATCGCCTGTTTCGAGATTGAATCTGCCGAATTGTTGAGTGCCACGGACACCTGTCCGTTTACCTTGAACCAATTTGCCTTGATGAAATGTCCCTTCTTCTGTTGCACCATTAGGGTATTTTCGAAAACAATTATCACCATGTAAGTGGTCACCTTGGAAAGTACCTTTATTTATTTCACCATCTTCTGCAGTGGCAGTGCCATATACCATCTCTCCGTTTATGTATTTACCGGTTTCTACGCCACCGTCGGCATACTTTGTCGTGCAATTTTCACCATGTAACTCATTTTTCTTAAAAGATCCCTCAAGTACGACCCCATTTGTTAAAGTGAGAATGCCACATGCCATCTCTCCGTTTATGTATTTACCAGTTGCTATGGCACCGTTAGGATACTTTATTGTGCAATTTTCACCATGCAATCTTTTATTTGAAAATGTACCTTGGAGAGTACGACCGTCTTGAGTGACCACTGTTCCTTCGGTCAGATTTTCTTTTGGGTCAAATTCGCCTGTTATTTTTAAGCCATCAGTATATGTTTCTGTACCACGGATTAATCTTCCCTCATGACATGCTCCTACTTTTGTGTCTCCATTAAGAAATTCAATGGAACAAGTGCCTTCTAACACATCATTAAAAAATTGACCGTGTTGCGTTTGCCCACCTTTTTGTGATGGATAAGTGCGTGTGCCATATACAAATGCACTAGCATCAAAATATCCTATATCTGTACCACCATCAGGGTATGTTTTAATAGCATCACCGTATAGTTCTCCGTTTGGCATGAAACTTTGGACGGTCACACCATCGGGGTGAGTGAATGGCTTTAATTGCGCAGCTGAAAATGCTGGTGGTTCGCCTTGTTCTGGCCAATTTAGACATTGATTGTTTGAAGTAGGGAAGTAGGTGGTTGGCGGAGCAAAAGGTGTTGTTTGAAGTGGACCCCGTGCAGCATAAGTATTTTGCAATACTCCTGTTAATGTGATGAGCCCAAGAAATAGACGGGATGATGTTGGTCTAAATGTGTTGTTATTTGTTGCTCTTGGTTCTAGCGGATTAATTCTAGTGATGTGAGTTTGAGGGTTAATCGTTTTGCCAATCATTTATTTTTTCTCTTATTCTCTTAATTTAATGTTGCTCATATTTTTCGCTTTGTGTTGTAAATAAAATATGATCTTGTTGTCAATATTTGTAAATATTTGTAAATATTTGTATTGCAAGTTTAGTGTAGTGAATTTAGATTTTCTATAAATAATCGTAGGTTAAAAAGGTATTTTCATGCAGTCTTTTATCAATATTTCCGTCCAACAAAAGGTGGTGACGCTCACCTTCGATCGCCCAAAGCGTAAAAATGGATTGCGTTTTGAGACCTATGCCGCTTTGGGTGATTGGTTTCGCCAATTGGCGCATGCTAGCAATATCAAAGCCGTGGTGATGACTGGTATCGAGGATAATTTTTGTTCAGGCGGTGATGTGCATGACATCATCGGCCCGCTGACACAGCGTGAGATGCCTGAGTTGTTGGAATTTACGCGTATGACGAGTGCGGTAGTGCAGGCGATGCGGGCGTGTCCGCAACCGATGATTGCTGCGGTCGATGGCGTGTGCGCGGGTGCTGGCGCGGCGTTGGCATTGGCTTGTGATATACGTTTTGGCACTGCACGTAGCAAAACGGCTTTTTTGTTTTCTCGCGTGGGTTTGGCGGGATGCGATATGGGCGTGACGGCTTTATTGCCGCGTGTGATAGGAATGGGACGTGCTAGTGAGTTGTTATACAGCGGGCGTGCCATGGATGGGCAAGAAGCTGAGCGATGGGGCTTTTTTAATCGCTTATGTGCGCCAGAGGATTTGCTGGTGCAAGCGCAAGCGTTTGCGTTGGAGTTGGCAAACGGGCCGACTGTTGCGCATGCCATGACGAAAAAAATGCTGCAGCAAGCATGGAATATGAGTCTAGATGATGCATTGGAAGCAGAAGCGCAAGCGCAGGCAATCTGTATGACGACGCAGGATTTTAAGCGTGCTTATCAGGCGTTTGTGGCGAAGGTTACGCCGGTTTTTGAGGGGGATTAAGCAAAACATCATGTCAGATAAAAGTGATAAAAGTTATTTGGAATGGCCATTTTTTAATCCGCAACACAAGGTTTTAGAGCAAAGCATTCATGCTTGGGTACATAGCGTTCAAAAGGTTAGCGACGCAGAAGATGTCGATACAGCCTGCCAGCACTGGGTGCAACAACTAGGGCAAGCTGGTTGGTTGCGCTATGCCGTTGCGGGGACTGCGTATGGCGGCAGTCGTGACGCCATGGATATGCGGGCATTTTGCTTAATCCGGGAAACACTGGCGCGTCATAGTGCTTTGGCGGACGTGGCGTTTGCGATGCAGGGGTTGGGGTCGGGTGCGATTGCTTTGTTTGGTACGGATGCGCAAAAGCAGCGTTATTTGCCTTCTGTTGCAAGCGGTGAGGCGATTGCGGCGTTTGCTTTGTCGGAAGTGGATGCTGGATCTGACGTCGCAGCTTTGCAATGTGTGGCGCAGCAGGATGGAACTAATGATTACATCTTAAATGGCGAAAAAACCTGGGTGTCCAATGGTGCAATAGCCGATTTTTATGTGTTGTTTGCCCGTACTGGAGAAGCGCCGGGTGCAAAGGGAATTTCTGCGTTTATTGTAGATGCCGATACGTCGGGACTCAGCGTGGCAGAGCGCATCGCGGTGATGGCACCGCATCCCTTGGCACGACTGACTTTGCGGGATTGCCACGTGTCGCCACAGCAGCGTTTGGGTGAGGCGGGGCATGGGTTCAAGATCGCGATGGCGACGCTGGATGTGTTTCGGATTTCCGTCGCCGCCGCCGCCTTGGGTTTTGCGCGGCGTGCGTTAGATGAGGCTTTGGCGCGTGTTGCCACGCGGCAAATGTTTGGCCGTACCTTGGCGGATTTTCAATTAACGCAAGCCAAATTGGCTGACATGGCAACGGGCATTGATAGCGCTGCTTTGCTGACGTATCGTGCAGCTTGGTTGTTGGATCAGGGGAAATCGATTACCAAAGAAGCGGCTATGGCCAAGATGGCAGCGACGGAAATAGCGCAGCAAGTGATTGATGCCGCATTGCAAATGATGGGTGGTTTGGGGCTGGTGAGTGGGCAGCCGGTTGAATGCTTGTATCGTGAAATTCGCGCTTTACGGATTTATGAAGGTGCAACGGAAGTGCAGCAATTAATCATTGCCCGTGAATTATTACGAGAAACATCAGTCTAATCAGTCTAAAAAGAAAAGGAATAACGCATGGACATTTTGCAACCAGAAAATTGGCAGCAGCCCAAAGGTTATGCCAATGGGATTGCTGTGAATGCTTGTTTCGGGCGCATGGTGTTTGTCAGCGGTATGGTGGGATGGGATGCGCAGGAGCGTTTTCAAACCAGCGACTTTACAGCGCAGGTGCGGCAGGCTTTGCACAATGTGGTGACGGTATTGGCCAAAGCCCAGGCGCATCCTGAGCATATCGTGCGGATGACTTGGTATGTGGTGGATAAACAAGAATATCTAGCGGCACGCAAAGAGGTCGGTAAAGTCTATCGGGAGATCATGGGTGTGCATTTTCCTGCGATGACGGTGGTGCAGGTGGTGTCGTTGATGGAGGATTTGGCGCGGGTGGAAATTGAAGTCACAGCATGCGTGCCTTGAAAAGGCTTGGGGTGCCCCAATTTATCTCGTCATCACTAAACAACTCTGGAGTACATCATGCGTCAAGACAAACTGACAACCAAATTACAAGAAGCATTGGCAGATGCACAAAGTCTGGCGGTTGGAAACGACCATCAATATATTGAGCCCGTGCATTTGCTGCTGGCTTTGCTTAAGCAGGAAGACGGTAGCAGTCGTTCGATTTTGCAAAAAGCCGGCGTTAATGTGAATGGCTTATTGGCTGCATTAACACCAGCGCTTGAGCGTTTGCCTAAGGTGACGGGTAATGGCGGTCAAGTGCAAGTCGGGCGTGACTTATTGTCCTTGTTGAACTTGGCAGACAAAGAAGCACAAAAACGCAACGATCAATTTATTGCTAGCGAAATGGTATTGCTGGGCATGTGCGATGACAAATCGGATGCTGGCAAGTTGGCGCGTGAAAATGGCTTGAGCCGTAAATCGCTGGAAGCCGCTATTTTGGCTGTGCGTGGTGGTGGTAACGTCAATTCGCAGGAAGCAGAAGGGCAGCGTGAAGCCCTCAAAAAATACACTTTGGATTTAACCGAACGTGCTCGCATGGGCAAATTAGATCCAGTGATTGGGCGTGATGATGAAATCCGCCGTGCGATTCAGGTCTTGCAACGTCGCAGCAAAAATAATCCAGTTTTAATTGGCGAACCTGGTGTGGGTAAAACGGCGATTGTGGAAGGTTTGGCACAGCGTATCGTCAATGGTGAAGTGCCAGAAAGTTTGAAATCCAAGCGTGTCTTATCGCTAGACATGGCAGCGTTGGTAGCTGGTGCTAAATTTCGTGGTGAATTTGAAGAACGCTTGAAATCTGTCTTAAAAGAATTAGCGCAGGATGAAGGGCAAACCATCGTTTTTATTGACGAAATGCATACCCTGGTCGGTGCTGGTAAGGCAGATGGTGCGATGGATGCGGGGAATATGTTGAAACCCGCGCTGGCGCGTGGCGAATTGCATTGCGTTGGCGCGACGACCCTGGACGAATATCGCAAATACATCGAAAAAGACGCAGCGCTGGAGCGGCGTTTCCAACGCATCATGGTAGATGAGCCCAGCGTAGAAGCGACGGTGGCGATTTTGCGCGGCTTGCAGGATAAGTATGAATTGCATCATAAGGTGGAAATCACCGATGCAGCCATCATTGCCGCAGCAGAATTGTCGCATCGCTATATCACCGATCGCTTTTTGCCTGATAAGGCGATTGATTTGATCGATGAAGCCGCTTCTAAAATCAAGATTGAAATCGACTCTAAACCCGAAGTCATGGATAAATTGGAGCGCCGTTTGATTCAATTAAAAATTGAACGTGAAGCGGTGAAAAAAGAAAAAGATGAGGCATCACAACGGCGTTTGAACTTGATTGAAGAAGAAATCCTCAAGTTGCAGCGTGAATACAACGATTTTGAGGAAATCTTAAAAGCTGAAAAAGCTATCGTTCAAGGTAGCACGCACATCAAACAAGAAATAGAAAAAATCAAGCAACAAATGGAAGAAGCGACGCGTAAGAGCGATTGGCAAAAGGTGTCGGAGTTGCAATACGGTAAATTGCCTGAGTTGGAAGCGCAATTAAAGCAAGCTGACACCAACGTTGCAGAAGAAAAATCTGAACATGCTAAGTTGTTGCGTACCCAAGTTGGAGCGGAAGAAATCGCAGAAGTGGTGTCGCGTGCAACAGGTATTCCTGTTTCTCGTATGATGCAAGGCGAACGCGAAAAGTTATTGCAAATGGAAGATGTTTTGCATCAACGTGTGGTGGGACAACATGAAGCTATCGTCGCTGTATCGGATGCAATTCGTCGTTCCCGCGCTGGTTTAGGCGATGAAAATCGTCCTTACGGTTCCTTCATGTTTTTGGGCCCGACGGGCGTCGGTAAGACGGAATTGTGCAAAGCTTTGGCTGGATTTTTATTTGATACCGAAGAATCCTTAATACGTATCGATATGAGCGAGTTCATGGAAAAGCATTCCGTCGCGCGTTTGATCGGAGCGCCTCCTGGCTATGTAGGATATGATGAGGGCGGTTATTTGACGGAAGCCGTGCGGCGCAAACCGTATAGCGTGATTTTGCTGGATGAAGTGGAAAAAGCACATCACGATGTCTTCAACGTTTTGCTGCAAGTATTGGATGATGGCCGCATGACAGATGGGCAAGGGCGCACGGTGGATTTTAAAAATACCGTGATTGTGATGACCTCCAATTTGGGCTCACACAAAATTCAGGCTATGCAGGCAGCACATGCATCACATCATGTGGATGTGGCACAAACTACACAAGAGTATGATTCGGCGGCAGTGAAAGCAGCGGTGATGGAGGAAGTAAAAGAACATTTCCGCCCAGAATTCATCAACCGTATTGATGAAATTGTGGTGTTCCACGCTTTGGATGAAAAAAATATTGGTGCGATTGCCAAAGTCCAATTGCATATTTTGGAGCAACGTTTGACAAAAATGGAGATGGGACTGGAAATCTCTGAAGCTGCTTTGCAAAAAATCGCTGAAGCAGGTTTTGATCCTGTGTACGGTGCCCGACCTTTAAAACGCGCCATACAGCAAATGATAGAAAATCCTATTTCTAAATTGATTTTAGAAGGGCGTTTTGGTGCGAAAGACACTATTTCTGTTCATGTTAAAGAAGGACATTTGGTGTTTGAGAAGCAAAGTGGGTAATTAAGTTGATAAGTTGAATTGGTCGTGCTTTGCCCGAGGGGTAGTACTGGATCCCCGATTAAAGCACTCGGAGATGACGGTTTTGAGTGTTCGATTGTCCGTATTACCGTCATTCCCGCGTAGGCGGGAATCCAGTGCGTTCGTTTCGCGTAGCGCTGTTCAATAATGAAGCAAAGCCATAAAAACCAGGAAGAAATATGAGCGCAGTAAACACAGCAACAACCGCAACAACAGCCAGTTTTCAGCAAGATGCCAAAGTCATCGGCTTGGTGGGTTTGGCACATGGCGTGTCGCATTTCTTCCAGTTGATTTTGGCGCCTTTGTTCCCCTGGTTGAAAGTGGCGTTTTCTTTGTCTTACGCTGAGCTGGGTTTGCTGATGACAGGGTTTTTCTTCGTCTCTGGTTTTGGTCAGGCATTCGCCGGGTTTGTGGTGGATAAAATCGGCCCGCGCGCTGTGTTGTGCGCGGGCATGATGTGTTTGGCTGTGGCGGCATTGTTGTTGTCAAGCGCACATAGTTATCCTGTTTTATTGGCAAGTTCGATGTTGGCGGGTTTGGGTAATTGCGTATTTCATCCCTCTGATTACACCTTGCTCAATAAACGGGTGTCAGTTGCCAGATTGGGACATGCGTTTTCTGTGCATGGTATTTCGGGCAATCTTGGTTGGGCTGCCGCACCTGTATTTTTGACCACCATCGCAACGGTTTTTAATTGGCGTGCTGCTTTGATGGCGGCAGCTTTGTTGCCATTGAGCGTGTTATTTTTGTTCGCCTTGTCACGCAAGACATTGGAGGGAAATGATGCTGTGGTGAAATCTACCCCTTTAACAGAAAAAAGCACGAATAATAGTACTGGTACTAGTACTAGCAATCCCAGCAGCGATCGCAAAAATAGTAAAGTTAATTTTTTGCGTTTGCCAGCAGTGTGGATGTGCTTTGCCTTTTTCTGCATCACCGCCATGTCGGTGGGTGGTGTGCAAAGTTTTTCTACTGCCAGTTTGCAGAGTTTATATGGCATGTCGCTCGCATGGGCGACCGCTGGTTATACCGCTTATATGCTGGCGTCTGCTTGTGGCATGGTGTGGGGCGGATTTTTGGCCGCTAAATCCTCGCGTCCGGATCGTACGATTGCCTGTGCATTTGTGACATCGGGCATTCTGGCTTTAATTGTTGCCACGGGAGTGTTATCTCCAGTCATGGCAATCGTCTTGATGGCTGGTATCGGTTTTGGCGCCGGTGTGGCTGGGCCATCGCGTGATTTGCTGGTGCGGGTTGCTGCGCCTAAAAATGCTACCGGACGTGTGTATGGCGTAGTGTATTCCGGGTTGGACCTTGGTTTGGTTGGTTCGCCAGTGTTTTTTGGTGCCTTGATGGATCACCATCATCCTGCCTGGGTTTTTGTTGGTATTGGCGTATTCCAAATATTGGCGATAGCAACTGCAGTCAAAGTGGGTGGTGCTAATGCGCATAGCAGCAAAAAATCAGTCGAGGTACAAGTAGCTGCTTAGTGAAAAGTTGCCCAGCGAGATGCCTAGTGAAGCACCTTCTTCTTTCATTGTTAATTTAAAAGTTTCCCTTATGCTGAGTTATCGCCATGCTTTTCATGCGGGCAACCATGCGGATGTATTGAAGCATGCTGTCCTCATTCAGATTTTGAAATACTTCACCCAGAAAGACACACCGTATACCTATGTTGACACCCATTCTGGTGCTGGCTTGTATGCCTTGGATGGAGGATATGCAAGCAAGAATGCGGAATTCGAAACAGGGATTAGCCACCTTTGGAATCGCAAAGACCTCCCGGCTTCGTTGCAGGAATATGTGAATGTCATTAAGGAATTGAATCCCAGCGGCAAATTACGTTATTACCCCGGATCACCTTATTGCGCTGACAAAATCATGCGTCAGGAAGATCGCCTGCGCCTATTTGAACTGCATCCTAGCGACAGTAAAATTTTGCAGGAGAATTTTCGCAAACTTGCTGCCCATGCTGCCGCGCAAGGGATACGACCTAACGGACGTGGCACTCGCATCATGATACAAAAAGGGGATGGTTATCTGGGATTAAAAGCTCTGTTGCCACCACCATCGCGCCGCGGTCTGGTGT